>DASULB010000167.1:0-5376 GCA_036278455.1 Chitinophagaceae bacterium
CTTGCGGAACATAAATATGTTTCATGCTTTCCTCAGGGGTCATGTAGGTTCCCGAGGGATGGGCAATGATGGAATCCGGCTTTCCGGGCCAAGTGACCTTTTTGTGGGTTTCCACCCTTGTACAATGAGAAAATAATAAAACTAAAAATAAAAGAGATACGCAGGCTATCGTTAATTTATTCTTCATATCGGAAGCTTTGTAAGCAATTAATGTGCAGCTTATTTTTGATTTCTTTAATCCGGGCAGGTTCCCGTGCTTTATTGTCCTTGGCATGCCGGGCAACACTCAATGATTCATTCATCTTTTTTTACCGGCCATCCAAATCATTTCAACAATTAAGGCACCTCTGCTTTCATTACGGTGCCTTCATTATATTTATTCAAAGCATTATTGGTGGAGGCAGGGATGCGCACATAATAGGGATCGTCTGATTGTACATCCCGGATCGTATCGCTGAACTGTGCAGATAAAATTGAATTGTCATCAATACCGGGCAGATTATGGGTGATTGCTTTACCAATATCAAATTTTTGAGCGTGGGGTATGTAGCCATCAAAGATTTGCATGCAGTTGAAGACCACCACTAACCCAAATCTCGTAAATATACTTAATTCTTTACTTTTGCACCATTGAAAATAAAAATGTAAAAATGAGGAAAATCCTAAGTCCATTTAACAAAAATGACTTTCAATTGAAAAACCACATCGTCATGGCTCCCATGACCCGGTCCCGTGCTATTGGCAATCTTCCCAACGACCTCATGACTTCCTATTACCGCCAACGAACCGGTGCAGGGTTGATCATTACCGAAGGTACCTCCCCTGCGCCCGAAGGCCTGGGTTATGCCCGCATCCCCGGTATCTTCAATAAAGGCCAGATAGCCGGCTGGAAAAAGATCACGGATGCGGTTCACCAGGAAGGAACAAAGGTCTTCCTGCAACTCATGCACACCGGTAGGATCGCCCACCAGGATAACTTACCGGAAGGAGCAAGCGTGGTAGGTGCATCGGCCATGAGAGCAGCCGGACAGATATTTACCGATACGGCTTATTTGCAGGACTATTCCGAACCTGTCGCCCTCACAACGGAAGGCGTTGAGGTAGTTATAAACCAGTTTGTTACGGCCGCTGAGAATGCAATAAAGGCAGGCTTTGATGGCGTTGAGCTGCATGGGGCAAACGGCTATCTGTTGGAGCAGTTCTTAAATCCCACCGTGAATAACAGAACGGACCGATACGGCGGAAGCATCGAAAATCGCAGCCGGTTCATCCTGGAAATTGCCGAAAAAATCGCCCGTTCCATCGGTCAGGGAAAAGTAGGGATCCGGTTTTCTCCTTTCTCGACGTCCGGCGACCTGCCGGCCTATGAGCAGGAAGCAGTGACCGAAACATATCGCTATCTGGCCGAGGAACTGGATAAAATCGGGATTGTTTATATTCATATCTCTGCCAATACGCGTATACCCGAACAGGCTTATACCGCCATACGCAGCCATTTCAATGGCGTGATCATTCTTTGTAACGGTTTGAATCCTGATACAGCCGAAGATGCCCTGGAAAAAGGATTTGCTGATTTGGTGGCTTTTGGCAGAAACTTCCTGGCAAATCCGGACTACGTACAACGGATAGAAACCGGCAGTCCATTGAATGAGCACGATCATGATACCTACTACACCGCTGGTGAGAAAGGATATACGGACTATCCAACCTTAGCCTCTAAAACAAGGCAAAAGGAGCAGTCCCGAGAAAAATGTAATGCATAAGAGATCATTTGGGATCGATCATTCGTGGATAACAGGACACTGCTGCCGTTCTGTCGGGGCAGTCAATGGACCTGCCGCCCGCAGGCCTGGCTGCGTTTGTTGTTTCTAATCAATGGGCAAGGATGCAGCGGTATCCTGTGCCAGGGTCTGCCCCTTCTTATCATCAAAGGAGAACTTTTTTTACTAATTTGATATCGTTCGCTCCGGTCGGTATGCCTCCCTACACTCACCAATTAATATATTTTTAAAGCACAAATATATAAGATTAGTGAAATCACCCGCGGAAGTAAGTTCGTCCACTTTAGTGATGTCCTCAACGACTATTTCAAAACCAAAATAGGGAAACCCGCAGTTGTTATCTCCATTGGGGTTAAATAATATAAACCGGTAACCCGCCCTGAAAAACCTACAGGTTTTGAATAAAAATCCCGGATCTTCTTTACAGGTTTCAACGACCGCGATAGTGGCCTGGCATACCCCGAAGGGGCATTTTTCCCGGCTTGCCGGGAAGAATGCAGAGCCTTTCGAGAGTGATTATTCCGATCATACTATGTACACTGTCCCGGGGATGAGGAAATTATTTTTTATCTTTGCGCAACCGCGCGACGGAACTCCCGGATAAAGAGTTGAAAACGAGGACGATCTTAATAAGATTTAGCAGGATCGTGCAGAGCAAAAGATGAATACTTTACAGTCAAGGAAACAGGAATACTTACTTCACTTATTATCTGCTGCCACATTTATCATTTTTTTTCAGCTATACATGGTAGCACCATTGATACCTGACCTTTCCCACTACTTTAACGCAACTGAACAGACAATTGGCTTAATCGTGCCGGCATTTCTCATACCTTACGGCGCCTTTACGCTTTTTTATGGATTACTGGCAGACAAAACGGGAACCCGATCGATCATCCTTACCTCTTTCTTCCTGTTCGCGGTATTTACCGCATGTACCGCAATCTCAAAATCCGTCCCTCAATTAATCATCTGGCGACTGCTCACAGGAGTGGGCGCCAGTGGTGTCATCCCCATTTCTTTAGCGTGGATAGGACAAACCTATGCCTACAAGGAACGTGGGCGCCCAATCGGTTTCATTTTCGGCGCGGTGGCAGGTGGGGGTGCATTTGGCGCATCCGTGGGTGTCTTTCTGGAATCATTCATCGGGTGGAGAATGCTGTTTTTCGGCGTAGGGGTCATCGCCCTGCTGATCTGGGCCGTTTTATATGGTGCTTACCGGAAGGTTTCCATGGACAGGGCGGTCAGCCGGGGCCTCACACTTCGAAAGGTTTTCGAGGGTTATAAGCAGCTGCTGACATCCTTCCGGGGGCGGAACGCCTACCTTTTCGTCTTTCTAAACGGGATCTTTACCTCCGGCGTCTATACCTGGTTAGCCTTGTATTTCGAAAGAACATTTTCGCTGAACGGCTGGCAAATCGGTCTGGCACTCCTCGGATATGGCGTACCGGGATTTGTATTCGGCCCCTTCATCGGAAAACTCGCAGACAGGTTCGGAAGAAGCAGGCTCCTCCCATTGGGGCTATTGACAGGTAGCGCATCCGCTTTAATATTGGTATTCAATATTCCGCTGACAATCGCCAAGGTGGCTGTCATTACTTTGTCCCTGGGTTTTGATCTTACCCAGCCACTCCTGGCCGGGATCGTATCCCAGGTCGGCAGGGAAAGGGGCGGACAGGCAATGAGTGTCATGGCTTTCGCACTCTTCGTAGGCTTTGGGCTGGGAAGCTATCTGTTTGGCCTGGCCCTTAAGCTCGGATTCACGGATGCATTGATTATATTTTCACTATTCCAGATGATACTGTTCATCATAGCCATCCCCGTGTTTAAGCACGAAGGTTTTGTTAGTTCATCAAAACTCAATAAAATCAACAGATAACTGACCCTGTCAGCAGGAGCCGCTGACTTCCCCGGACGCTCACCCTATGTTAAGTACCTGTAACAGAATAACCCTACGGGTAATTCGTTCGAGATGAAGAGATTCTTTGGGCATGGTCATGTCCTTTTCCTTACAGGGTTTGCTGTATGATAAATAAAAATATGTCAAAATTTTTCAGCGCGCAGATACCCGGCGTTCGCCATATACCTTTGTGACACAGGCAGGTCTTCTTATGAGAAGATGAGAGTGCCACTTCCAACAAAAGTGATGACGTCCCCGGATGATGAAATTGACGCTGAAAATAAAATTGTACCCTACGGCTAATCAGGCCAGGTTGCTGCTCCGGACAATAAAACAGACAAATGTCGCCTGTGACACCATCAGTGCTATAGCCTAGAAGAAAAATACTTTCAGAAATTTTCATCACCGCCACTATGATGAATCCAGTGCATCTTCCGACTCTTCGGCACAAATGACGTTGTACGGTATCACTAAAGTAGCATACGCCTTTAAGGTTGTCCGATCATTTGAACACGGAGATTTCGGTCAGCCGTACTGCCCGCCGCCTCCCGATAATAAAACTTTGGCTTAAGACATAAACAATCCGCCGGTGCAGGTGTTGTTCTACTATTGAGTAGCAACCCGGGACTTTCACTACCTGTCAGGTAAACACCCTTAGCCAGGGAAGAGTAGCGTGATTAACCTATCACATAGCCAGAGCCTCTACGCATCGGAAATAATCTTCAACGACATAAAAATGACACATACATCAAACGGCACAGATGAAGCGTCGGTACTGAACGCTTTTGACGACAGCAAGACGAGATACAAAACAGTACAGATCGAGGGACAGGATATTTTTTATCGTGAAGCGGGTGCAGCAGATAATCCGACCATTTTATTACTGCATGGTTTCCCCACCTCCTCCCATATGTTCAGGAATGCCATCACGATCTTAGCAGATCGGTACCATCTTATCGCGCCCGATTATCCTGGATTCGGTAACAGTTCGATGCCATCTCCCAGGGAATTCGAGTACAGCTTTGATCACCTGGCAACTCTGATGGACTCTTTCATAGCGGCGCTAAATGTAAAAGCTTACAGCCTGTACATGATGGATTACGGCGCGCCTGTCGGATTCCGGATCGCAACAAAGCACCCTGAAAGGGTACAGGCTTTATTAATCCAAAACGGTAACGCTTATGTAGAAGGACTATCCCCTTTCTGGGATCACATGAAAGCATACTGGTCCGAGCCAAAGCTGGAAGCCAACATCCGCTTTATCAGGAGCCTGTTGACATTGGAAGGGACCAAATCACAATACCTCGATGGCGTAAGAGACAGCACATCCATAAGTCCCGACAACTGGCTGATGGACCAACAGGGATTGGACAGGCCCGGAAACCAGGACATACAATTTGAATTATTTTATTCTTACAGAACCAATCCCCCCTTATACCCTGAATGGCAGGCATATCTGCGGCAATATCAACCTCCTACTCTAATTACCTGGGGGAAGAATGACGCTATTTTCCCGGCCTCGGGCGCCTATCCCTATAAAGCGGACGTAAAGAATGCGGAGCTGCATATATTGGATACAGGCCACTTCGCATTGGAAGAGGATTGTTCGCTGATCTGTACCCTGATTGACCAGTTTCTGACAAAAAACCGGATCAGATAACGCCGGACTACTCAACAGCCCAACAGCAATCTGGG
>DASULB010000168.1:0-4331 GCA_036278455.1 Chitinophagaceae bacterium
TCACCAGATAGTAAAGG
The DNA here is from genome assembly GCA_036278455.1 of Chitinophagaceae bacterium. GTDB lineage: Bacteria > Bacteroidota > Bacteroidia > Chitinophagales > Chitinophagaceae > FW021-bin31. Next base: position 18 of record DASULB010000168.1, read on the forward strand.
ACTTACAGGGCAAACCGATCTTTGATGGACGCGTAAAGCACATTTACACTTTACAAGACGGTTTGTTACGACGAATGGATATTGAACTTACTTAGACATAAAGGACGACGCCTTTTCAAGGAAATTCAGGCGTTTAGGAGGTTTTCAGAAACGTTATAAAGAGCGGACCTTCGTTACCGGGTTTTATCAGCGATGAATGATTTTAACGCAGGCCATACCAAAGACATAAGCACGAATGCATGACGGGACATTTGCTGCTATAGTGAGAGCAGAGTGACGAATAGGCTACCGACGGTATTGGCAGTAGCTCCTCCGATGATCAACAACAGACAATAGTGCAAGCAATGAACTTTGATCTAAGCTAACTTTGGTAAAAGGCTGGCGGCATAACCCGAAAGGCGGCACAGGAGCAAGTCCTGAACGGTTAACGGCAGGCTTGGAAGGGAGCCTGAATAAATGATAAATAAAGAGAAAAGGTATGTCAATAACAAATGAAGCTGAACTAATTGGGATGAAAAAAGCAAGTGAAGCTGTTGCCTGCACTTTAAAGGAAATGCGAAACTATGCTCAACCCGGAATGACAACAAAACAATTGGATAACTACGGAGCAAAAATCCTCTCGGATTATGGAGCAAATTCCGCTCCCTACTTAACATATGGTTTCCCGGGCTGGACTTGTATAAGCGTCAATAATGAATTTTGCCATGGTATTCCTTCAGACAACAAGATACTGAAAGAAGGAGATTTAGTCAATATAGATGTTTCAGCCGAACGCGACGGCTTTTGGTCCGACAATGGCAGCTCATTTGTGCTTGGGGAGGATATTAACCAACATCAGGCACTTATAGAGGCCTCCATGCAGATCTTGCATAAAGCAATCTATAACATTAAAGGCGGTGTTCGCATTTCGGAGATAGGACAGCTAATTGAAAGGGAAGCTAAGAAACGTGGTTACAAGGTCATTAAGAACCTAACAGGACACGGAGTAGGGAGAAGCCTTCATGAAGAGCCGGGGGAGATAGCGAATTACAGGGACCGTTTTAATCTGACGCGATTTAAGAAGAACGCGGTCGTCGCCATTGAAACATTTATATCAACTGCTTCAACGTATGCAAAATCACTTAACGACGGTTGGACAATGGTTGGAAATAAGGGTGGATTTATGGCACAGCACGAACATACTATTGTCGTTACAAATGGAGAGCCCATCATACTGACAGAAATGAATGAAATTTGGAATTGACATACAGAACAAAGCCCCGAACCGCCAACATTCTTTGCCGTAAGGGTGGGTGGCATGCCGCTGCGATATATTTGGGCTTCCCGAATTGTAGCTTCCACTGCCGCAAGCCGGGAACTGTTTGGTGACAAGACTGGCGGCGACAGCGATCACTCCCATCTCAATAGCTGTTGTCAGAACGTTAATATAGGAGCCAATCAGCCGTTGCCGGATCTGATCTGGCCATGTGTCCGTGAAAAGGCTGCTATCCCCGCTCAGGTATCCTTAGCGCCTGTCTTTCATCGGGTAGATGTTATCGTGCAGGTCATCGTTCACGAAAATCAGCGGAGTGATGGAAAATCAGGGCGCTGCCGAAGTGAATCTTATCAAAAAGGACCGAATCAGATGGAGACTGCTGCGGAACAAGCATACATGGCGACCAAAACGATGAAGAATATAACAAAGCTTTTGATGTGGGGATAAGAAATGATAATATCTGTTAGGTTTTTGCAACCTTACAGGTTTGAGATTTTTTCGGCTACAACAAAAGTAGATTTGACTACTTCTACTTGCTCATTCATGCTGATCTTTGCCGTAACAAAAAATAATAAAAACGATATTGATGGGTGATACATATTAAGGCACGAAAGCAAAAAATGATGAACACAACAGCAAACACAACAAGCAATTTTCCAGGAGGTGCCGCCATGTTGGCAGGACAAGAGATTGCCCGCATCGGTTTTGGTGCCATGCAGCTTCCCGGGCCGGGCGTCTGGGGGCCTCCCAGTGACCGGACCAAGGCATTGACTGTATTACGCCGCGCTGTAGAATGGGGGATCAACCACATTGATACGGCTCAGTTCTATGGCAATGGTGTCTCCAACGAGCTGATACACGCGGCTTTACATCCCTATCCGGCAAATCTGGTACTGGTGAGTAAAGTAGGTGCCGCTCGTGATGAACAAGGAAGCTGGATACCGGCCCAGCACCCCAGACAACTCCGGGCCAGCGTGGAGGCCAACCTGCGTACATTGGCGGTGGAACAGATAAATGTGGTTAATCTCCGTATCATGGATGCCGCTCACGACGGCAGCCCTATTCCGGATGAGCAACGTGTCAGCCTGGATGATCAGCTGGCTGAAATGCAGGCTCTGCGTGATGAAGGCAAAATCGGCGGTATCGGGCTCAGCAACGCCACCCTCGGCCAGCTTCAAAAGGCACTGCCTGCAGAAATCGTCTGTGTGCAGAATGCCTATAGCTTACTGGACCGCTCCGCGGAGCCGCTTTTAGACCTGTGCCGGGAGCATGCGATAGCCTGGGTACCCTTCTTTCCGCTGGGTTCAGCATTTCCGCACATGCCAAAGGTTACCGAACATCCCTATGTCATAGAAACGGCGTCGAAACTGGAGAAAACACCGGCGCAGGTGGGCCTGGCCTGGCTGCTTGCTCATGCTCCTAATATCCTGTTGATCCCGGGCACTTCAAATCTCGATCATCTGGCTGAAAACATTGCAGCCGGAGAGGTGAAACTTGACGCCGAGGCCATGAATGCTCTGGACGGGCTGGCAAACAAAATGGGCTGATTGTTGATGACATGCGGCGATTTCCAGCCCAGCTGAAAGCATCAATCAAAAGGACGCGCATAGCTTATAATGGCCGCAATACCTATATTTACAAATTTCCGGCAAACTCTAGAAAGGGAAATGAGAAACCTGTAAGGCCCATAAAAAATGAAATTAATAGCAATAGAAGAACATTTCCTGACCGGTGGAATCAGGAATGAATGGGAGAAAAAGTCAGGCGATGATCCCACTCAAAACCTTCACCTGGGTGACATTGAAGCCCGGTTGGATGAAGTGGGTAGTACCCGTCTCAGCCTTATGGATGAAACCGGGATCGACGTTCAGGTTCTTTCCCTTACTTCCCCGGGCCTTCACAACCTCGGGAATGCAAGTGTCGGCCTGGCCCGGCAAACCAACGATCTCGTGGCGGAAATGGTCAAAAGCATGCCGGAAAGATTTCAGGGATGGGCGGCACTTCCTACGCCGGTTCCCCGGGAAGTATCCAGGGAACTGGAACGTTCTGTAAAAGATCTTGGGCTGAAAGGGGCTATGCTATGCGGACGTACCGGCAAAAAAAATCTGGATCACCAGGATTTCTGGCCGCTGTTTGAATGTGCAGAAGCACTTGGGGTACCCTTGTTTATTCATCCCCAGATTCCGCAAAAGGCAGTCAGGGATGTTTATTACGGGGGCTTTGGCGACCAGGTTGACCTGGCTTTTTCTACCTACGGGCTTGGGTGGCACTATGAAGCCGGCATACAGTTCGTGAGGCTGGTGTTAGCAAAGGTTTTTGACCACTTCCCAAAACTGCAGATCGTCCTCGGGCACTGGGGTGAAGTGATCCTTTTCTACATAGAACGATTAGCAGCATTAAACAGAACGGCCTCACTTAAAAAATCTTTTATTGATTATGTCCGTCAAAACCTGTACGTGACAGCAAGTGGCATGTTCAGCCACAGTTGCCTGCAACGTTCCATTGAAATTATTGGAACGGACCGGATCCTCTTTTCTTCCGATTATCCATATCAGTATCGCCCGGGCAGAGATGCCCGGAAATTTCTGGAAGAGGCGAAATTAAGTAGCGAGGACAAGGAAAAATTCGCCTTTGCCAATTGGGAACGCCTGACCGGCGCAAAAGGTGTGTGAATGGCAACAAAAAAGACAATAGCGTAAAATGAGTTTAAATCCGCAGCAGCATCACATAAAAATAGCCATTGTGGGTGCAGGAATTGGTGGCTTGACCTTAGCACGGCTTTTACAAATGAAGGATGTAGAAGTAAAGGTATATGAACGCGACATTCATCAAAATGCCCGCACACAAGGCACTACACCGCTTGACTTACATGAAGGATCAGGATTGGAGGCAATGAAAAGAGCCGGTTTAGAAAAGGTGTTTTATGCTAACTGTAACCGGCAAGCCGGCATTATGCGCATTGTGGACAAGGATTTCAATATCAGATATGATGAGCATAGCATGGAACAATCGCATTCGGAGGCCCATCCCGAAATTGACAGGATACCTTTACGAAATCT
>DASULB010000169.1:0-3523 GCA_036278455.1 Chitinophagaceae bacterium
ATGAAGCAGGGCTGTTGAATGCCGCTTTTTACGCCTTGCTGCTCCAGGAGCATCGCGTTGTATTTTTCCAGCAGAAGCGCGAAGCTGCCATAGGCATCCTTTACCCGGATGAGCGTGGCGGCAATGGGTCTCGTCAGCTGAAGTTCCTCATTGACGATGAGGATGCTTGCCCTGGTAAGATACAGGTATTCCTCGTATTTGGGGTTGGCGATAAAACTAAGGGAGCCTTCCCCGGCTTCTTCGATTTTTGAAATGGTATTCACCTTCACATCGGGGTTCCCCTCCAGTGTCCCATTCAGGATAGTCGCAATTTGCAAAGCGCTGAATTGCATAGAAAAAAAGTTGGCGCCGGAAGGCTTATAGGCCAGCCGGCAGGTTAAAAAATCTTGTACCCTACTGTTTCGGGTAACAAATGTAAAATTTTTTTATGGGTATGGACACGGTGTTGCTGATAAGCGCGTTCTCTACAGAGGAAATATCCCTGACGGTCCCGTCTTTAAAGAGAATATTGATCTTCTCATCGGTAAAATTGTATGTCCTGTTGGCCGCCATACCTGTAAATACAAAATAATCCGCTTCCTTTTCCGACAACTGCATCTCCGAGAGGATGCGGCCGCGGTGCTGCTCCAATTCGTCTTCACTAAAACGGACCGTGCTTAATTTTATTTTAAACAGCTGCCGGTTCACCAGCCATTTACAGAGGGTGGAAAGCACTTTATCCGGATGGTCGGCCCACACCTTGATCGCCGAGAAAATATCATAATCATCCAGCCGGCAAAAATGATCAAGATATTCCGGCTCCCGTACAAAGATAGTGCGGTTTATGTTCTGTTGCATAAAGAATGCCAAAGCGGGAGAGGCGAAGAGTTTCTCTCCCTGAAGGGCCAGTTCCTTTGCCCTGGAAAGTATTTTGACCAGCATGTTCTCCGCTGAAAGTACCGTTTTATGCAGATAAACCTGCCAGTACATCAGCCTGCGGGCGATGATGAATTTTTCAATGGAATGGACCGCTTTTTCTTCCACCATCAGTTCGCCGTCGTGGACGGTCATCATCTTGATGATGCGGTCGTAACCGATCACGCCCTCATACACGCCGGTGTAGAAGCTGTCCCGGTTGAGGTAATCCATCCGGTCCACATCCAGTTGACTGGAAACGAGTTGATGCAGGAATTTTTTGGGATAATCGCCCTTGAATATACGAATGGCCAGATCCAGTTCTCCTCCGGAGAAGTGGTTCATTTTTTCCATGATGAGCGTGGAGATATCTTCGTGAACGATGCCTTCCACGATCGTGTTTTCCAGGGCGTGTGAATAAGGCCCGTGTCCGATATCATGCAGCAGGATGGCGATGCGTGCCGCGACGCTCTCCTCCCTGGTGATGGCTACGCCTTTGGACTGCAGTTCATGCAGGGCGCGCTGCATGAGGTGGTAGGCGCCGAGGGAATGGAGCAGGCGCGTGTGCATCGCCCCCGGATAGACCAGGTGCGCCAGGGCCATCTGCAAAATGCGGCGTAATCTTTGATAATAAGGATGTTGAATGACATCAAAAATCAGCGGATCATCAATGGTGATAAAGCCATAGACAGGGTCGTTGATGATTTTTCTTTTGCCGTCGGACATGCGCCGTGATTAATAAAAAGTTAAAAAAGCCTGATGGCTGTGGCAAAGGTACGATAGCCGGAAAGAAAAAGGTAATTTTGGAGTTGTGCATTTAATGCCAGTTCACTAAATAGTTCACAGTAAAAATCAAAATGTGTATGAGTACTGCCAATATACTCTGGGTGGATGATGAGATAGACTCGTTGAAATCGCAGATTCTGTTCCTGGAAACCAAAGGATATTATGTTTCATCCCTGAGCAACGGACATGACGCGCTTGAATACCTGAAGGATAACGCGGTGGATGTGATCCTGCTGGATGAAAGCATGCCGGGCATCACAGGGCTGGAAACGCTGGGACGTATCCGGGAAATCAACCGCCAGATCCCCGTGGTAATGGTTACCAAGAATGAAGCTGAAAATGTGATGGAGGATGCCATCGGTTCACAGATAACGGATTATCTCATTAAGCCGGTAAATCCCAACCAGGTGTTGCTGACGTTAAAGAAGATCATCGATAACCGCCGGTTGGTAGCCGAGAAAACGACGACAGCCTACCAGCAGGATTTCCGGAACCTGTTTATGGCGTTGTCTTCCAACCTGGATTACAATGAATGGCGCGACATCTATAAGAAGCTGGTCTACTGGGAGATGGAGATGACCAAAAGTGACAGCCCGGAAATGCAGGAGGTGCTGAGTACCCAGAAGTCGGAGGCCAATACGGAATTTGCCAAATTTATTTCCAAGAACTACGCCAATTGGGTACATCCCAAGACGCCGGAGGCGCCCATCATGAGCCATACCCTGTTCCGCTATAAAGTGGCGCCGCACCTGGAGAAGGGCAAGCCGTTATTCATGGTGCTTATAGACAACCTGCGCCTGGACCAGTGGAAGGCGGTGGAACCGATCTTTAAGGAATCTTTCCGGATCCTGGAGGAGGATACCTTTTACAGCATCCTGCCTACCTCCACCCAATACAGCCGCAACGCGATCTTCGCAGGCATGCTGCCCCTGGATATCGAAAAACATTTCCCGATCGAATGGAAAAATGATGACGAACAGGGCGGGAAGAACCTCCATGAAGAGGATTTTATCGCCGCCCAGCTGGAACACCTCAGGATGAAGGATATCCGCTTTACCTATACGAAGATCACCAACCACCAGGACGGGCAGAACATGGTCAATAACATTCACAATATGCTCAATTACGACCTCAATGTGATCGTGTATAATTTTGTGGATATGATGAGCCATGCCCGTACAGAAATGGAAGTGCTCAAAGAGCTGGCCTCCGATGAGACCTCCTACCGTTCCATCACCAAAAGCTGGTTTGAACATTCACCCCTGCACCAGGCCCTCAGGCGGCTGGCGGATAAGGACATCCAGCTCATTCTGGCTACCGACCACGGGAGTGTGCGCGTGAAGAAGCCCTGTAAGGTGATCGGCGACAAGCAGACCACCACCAACCTGCGTTACAAGCATGGTCGCAACCTGAACTATGACGACAACGATGTGCTGGCCTTCCGTGATCCCAAGGAAGCGGGACTGCCCAGGCCCAATGTTAATTCGTCCTACATCTTTGCGAAAGAAGACGGCTACCTGTGCTATCCGAACAATTACAACCATTACGCCAATTATTACCGTAATACCTTCCAGCACGGGGGGATCTCCCTGGAAGAGATGATCATTCCCGTGATCCGGATGAGTTCGAAATAAGCGGTACCGGAAATTCAGGTTCGCTGCCACAGGAAACGTCGCATGGAGAAAATGGCATCCCGGAAAACAGCCCCTGTTTTCTGAGGAAACAGCAGCAGGTGAACCACGAGCACCCAGAGGGCAGCGGATGCTCCCATGATGGCGGTGAAGAGCAGCGCGAAGGGTAGAAAGACCTGGTAATAATCCATCATCAGTATCTGAAAGTGCGC
>DASULB010000170.1:0-3260 GCA_036278455.1 Chitinophagaceae bacterium
GGTGTACCGGCTGCGGTTTAACGGAATCAGTTACCGGGCCGATATCTGGTTAAACGGGAAAAAGATAGCGGCCGCCGATACACTGGCGGGAAGTTTCAGGCAATACACCATAAATATCACCCCTTACGTGAAAACAGGTGAGAATATCCTCGCACTGAAAGTCACCCGGGCGAAAGCGGGTGAGCTGAATATCGGTTTTGTGGATTGGAATCCGGAACCGGCGGACCATAATATGGGCATATGGCGGAGCGTGCGTCTGCTGGCTACCGGTCCCGTGTCCATAGAAAAGCCCTTCGTGAAGACCAGGGTGGATACGGCTACGCTGGAACATGCGGACATCAGCCTCAGCCTTATGCTGCACAATTATTCGGATAAAGCCATCAATGGAACGTTGAAGGCCGCCATTGGAAAAGACATCCATCTCTCCAAGGTGGTCGCATTGAAAGCGGGGGAATCAAAAAAAATATCGCTTGATCCGGCTGAATATGCTGCATTAAGCATGGATCATCCAAGATTGTGGTGGACCCGTGCACTGGGGAAGCCTAACCTCTATTCACTCAGGCTCAGTTATGAGACCGGTGACCGTCTTTCCGATAGCAGGGAAATGAAATTCGGTATCCGGTCAGTCTCCAGCTATGTCACCAAAGAAGGTTTCCGGGGCTTCAAACTGAATGGCAAAAAGATCCTGATCAAGGGGGGCGGATGGACGGACCCGATGCTGCTGAACGCCAGCCCGGCTTATGAAACCGCAGGAGTGGACTATGCCGTCCATATGAACCTCAATACGCTTCGCATGGAAGGCTTCTGGGGTAAAAACCAGCACCTCTATGATCTCTGCGATGAAAAGGGCATCCTGATCATGGTAGGCTTCAGCTGTCAATGGGAATGGGGTGATTATTTCGGGACGGGGAAGGATAACCAATATGGCGCAATCACGACACCCGGGCAAATAGAGATGGCCGCCAGATCCTGGCAGGACCAGATAACCTGGCTCCGGAACCATCCGAGTATTTTTCTGTGGCTTTACGGCAGCGACAAATGGCCCCAGCCTGCCCTGGAAAAGCGGTATTTGGCGATCCTGAAACAGTGTGACCCTACCAGGCCTTACGAGGCTTCGGCGGCAGAACATACCAGTACCATTACCGGTCCCACGCGGGTAAAAATGCGTGGCCCTTATGACTATGTACCACCGGATTACTGGTATGTGGACACCGCTTATGGAGGCGCCTTTGGTTTTAATACAGAAACGGGCCCCGGACCGGAGATCCCCGTACTTGAAAGCCTGAAAAAGATGATCCCCGCTGATTCGCTCTGGCCCATCGGGAGCGCGTGGCTCTTTCATGCTGCGCGAAAGGATTTCCATAACCTGACGGCTTACAACCGCGCCATGGACCAGCGCTTAGGCAAACCCGCCAGTCTAAAGGATTATTTGCGCAAAGCGCAATACCTCAATTATGAAGGTATGCGGGCGATGTTCGAGTCTTTCGAAGCCAATCGTTTCAGGGCGACCGGGATCATCCAATGGATGTACAATGCTTCATGGCCTAAGTTGTGGTGGCAGCTGTATGACTATTATCTCATGCCCACGGGTGGTTTTTATGGCGCGCGCAAGGCAAACGAGCCCGTGCATATTTCATATAACTATGGTGATCACGCAGTGGATGTCATGAACAATACCTTGCAGGACAAAAGAACCTGTCTGTCGAAATACAGGTCCTGGATGATGACATGAGGCAGGTATATCAAAAAACCATCCCGGTGAAGGAGCTGGGTGACCGGAAAACACAACAGATCCTTTCATTACCGCGGGCCATGAACCTGACCAGGACCTGGTTCCTGGACCTGCGTTTATATGATCAGGATCACCGCCTTGTAAGTACAAATTTTTATGTGCTTTCCATACAAAAGGATAAACTCGAGGAAGCGAAGACCACCTGGTTTGTGACACCGCAGTCACAGTACGCGGATCTGACGATGCTACAACATTTGCCGGAAGTGAAGCTGGAGACAACGGAAACCACGATGCAAAAGGGCGATACGACTTTTGTGCAGGTTAAACTGAAGAACCCCACAGCCCATCTCGCCTTCATGGTACATCTTGATTTAAAGAAAAAGAAAAGCGGTACATCGGTAGTCCCCGTATTCTGGGATGAAAACTATTTCACCCTGCTTCCGGGGGAGACGCGAACAGTATCGGTGCATTGTCCTACCACTGACCTGCAGGGGGAGCAGACCGCGGTAACCATCGGCGGCTGGAACATAAAGCAGCAGTAACCGTCAGCGCCTGAAATATAACATAATAAAAAGTTCAGGAGATGGACGATGCAGAACATCGCCTCCGTCCCCTGATCAAAATCACGCATCCATGATAACAGATACACCGGTAGCAACAGATACAATCCCTGTGAAGGGTACTAAAAGAAATAATTACATTGTATGGCTGATCCTTTTGACATTCTTTGTCATCTCCTTTCTGACTAACATCATCGGGCCTTTAGTGCCGGATATCATCAAAGGATTTCACCTGAGCCTGGTGATGGTGGCGCTGCTGCCCTTTGCTTTTTTTATCGCCTACGGCGTGATGTCGATCCCCTCGGGTATTCTTATTGAAAGATACAGCAGCAAAAAAATGATGATGGCGGCCTTCATGATCGCCTTTGTAGGTGCTTTGTTGTTAGCCGTTTTTCCCAATTATCTTACCGCGATTATTTCATTGTTTTTGATTGGCTGCGGCATGGCCATGCTGCAGGTGGTGATTAATCCCTTGCTGAGAACCTCCGGTGGCGAGGAGCATTACGCTTTCAATTCCGTTTTGGCGCAATTGATCTTCGGTCTGGCTTCTTTTCTGAGTCCCCTGATCTATTCCTACCTGGTACTCAATGTCAAAAATACCGTCTCCCCCCAACGAGGGAAACGATATGCATAATATCGGACTTGATGGAGATACGGCCGCCATTAAGCGCGCGGACCAGTGGCTCAAAGATCATCTTTCCCGCTATGTAGCGTGGGCCGGCAAACACAATAGCCTCCTGATATTTACTTTTGACGAAGACCAGGGCTCAGACATGGTGCACAACCACATCCCCACTTTCTTTGTGGGATCCATGGTACGCCCCGGGCAGTATGAGGATACCATCAATCACTACAGCGTACTCCGCACATTGGAGGCGATCTATCATTTATCCCCCTCGGGAGACGCGAAAGCAAAGGTCATTACGGACATATGGAAATAACCCTTAAACCTGCTGTGGTCATCCCGT
>DASULB010000171.1:0-2751 GCA_036278455.1 Chitinophagaceae bacterium
TTGCCTGATCAAAAAGATGCAACAATTTATCTTCGTTAAAGTCAAAATAGGTGGTTTCCCAGTTATTCAGCAGGGTCAGCCTGGGTTTATCCCCATCGAGCAAGCCGTCCCGGCGCGCCCAACGATCGATGTTGCGGGTGGCCTGTCCTTTTCCCTGGTCGCTGTAAGTAAAGATAAAGGCGGGCGTGGTAAAGGTGGTATCGGGTTTCAGGTGAAACTCCGACGCGAAAGGATTGATACCGGAGATGATGTGTAATTTGTTCCCGTTATCAATCTCAAAGGAAAACCTGAAGTTGCCCGTCCAGGCCAGTGTACCGGCCAATACTTTTCCTGCATTTTCACCGGATGGGTGATCGGGAGACAGAAAAAAGCAGGGGCTGTTGTATTTATCTGCCCGGCTGCCCAATTTGGAGTCGATCACTTTAATGCCGGCGGTAAGTTTGCTGTGCTGCATTTCCATTTCTTTTCCCCAGTCCCCATGGAACTGTGTGAGCCAGTAGCTTTTGGCGTTCATATAAAGATTCGCGGATGCGGCATCATAAAGCGTCACGGGAGCCGCTTCCTGATGGCGTATGGTCGTCCACGTCTCAATCACATCCTCTTTTACAAAGGCCTTAGAATACAGTGTTACTTCAAAAGGATACGCCGGATCCTTTAACTGGATGGTGGTCAGCGTGACATCGCTGACCGTCTTTTTTACGCTGCTGCTCACGTATTGCAAATCAAGCGAGCGATTTCCGTCAGCATGCGTAACCCGTATAGCCGGCGTGAACAGATTATCCGTACCGTATGTACTGTATGCGGGAAGGTCCGCCTTATCCGGCAAGGACGCGTAATCATCCTTAGACTGCAGTTTCTCACCAAGATATACCTGCTGCAGATGGTGCTTCTCCTGTTTTAATACCAGGGAAACATGGTTGGTCGTGATGTCAATATACGGGGTTGACTGCGCAAAAATGGTTTGCCGCGCCACGAGAAAAACAAGAACTAAAAAACCGGTTTTACGAAACATAAATAGCCTTTATAGGGGTAAATGACGTAAATGTATTGAATTTGTCGAATTTTATTGCAGCAAGGCACTTCCTTCAGTCATCCGTTTCCTCCATTCCGCCATGGATCAACGCTTTTTTTTATCATGAAAAAATACTTTTGCCGGTACTTCCCTTTTCGATAGGCCCGGTCCGCTCCACTGGATCCTGACGGACGGTTCGCCTGTATCTTCCAGGGCATCATACAGCCTGAAAGGGTGCAAGCCTGCCTTTAACAGGATGGAAGCCTTTTTCTGTGTGCCGCTGTGATAGCCAAAGTCTTCATCGATGAGTTGCGCGTCATGAATGCGCAGGAACGCCCTGGTATCCGAAGTGAGGTAAAAGGTGTAATTCCCGTCTACGGGTACACGGATATAACCATCGAAATAAAGCAGTCCTCTGTTCCCTTTGCCAACACCGGCTTCCGGGCGCGGTGCATGCCCGGATGCGTCCGGATGCAAGGTGGCCGCCTGTGGGATCCAGGGGAAATCTCCCCTATAAAGATTCCACTCCAGACCCGGTACCACCACCGCCTGCACCGGTGGAACAAGTGCGCTGTCATAAGGCCTGGGGGCGGCCGAATCCGGCCGGCGCATCTGCAATACCCTTGCTTTCATATAGGTCTCAAGCCTGCCGATATTGATACGCCCGGTGTTCCATGATCTCAAGCCTTCGATAACAACCTTTTTTTTGGGTTTTAAAGCCAGGTTAAAACGCTCCTGGGGATCTTTCACCACATTATAGATCTCAAAGCTGTCACTGGCTGATTGTATATTATAACGAACACCCATATAATCGCCCAGGCGTATGGATTGCATCTGGCCTCTTCTGCGTCCTCTGTGCGCAGGTACGAATGAGTTAAAGCTGGGTGTTTTTCCCGCGTGATAATATTCCATATAAATCAGCGCCGGCCGCTGTTTTCCCTTTCCGGTAAGCGAGGGCAGCAAGGAAACGCCATCCATGCGTGCGGGAGCGGGTTCACCCGCTGCATCGATAAAGGTCGGCGCCCAATCATAAGAAATGCCGGGCGTAGTCACTACTTCCCCGGCCGGAATAGATCCGGGCCATGATGCGATCGTCGCCATACGGACACCTCCCTCCCAATCATCGCGTTTGATACCGTCAAAAGGGCCGTAGCTGCTGAAAAAGGTAGGCAAATGTTTTTCCTCCCACTTTTCTTTCTTCAGATAGGTCTCAATAGAAGGACCGTTGTCGGAAGTATACACGATCAGCGTCGTGGAATCAATCTTCAGATCCTTTAATAGCTGCACCAGATCCCCTACCCCATAATCAATCCGCCGGTTGGCGGTGGCATAACGTTTATAAGTGTCGGGCCAGGGGACCTTGGGGGTGGCGGGATTGTTGTCATTGTCGTAGGTGGCATGCGCATAATCCGGATTGATATAGGAATCCGGCGTGCCGGATGCGGTATTGATCATATGGCCTGGGGTGCCGGTCCATTGCATGCCGCCCGTAAGGCCCCCACCGGCGGGATATTGCTGCGTGGGTAACTCATCCACGGCATGGGGTGTTTCATAAGCAAGGTATATGAAAAAGGGCTTATCCTTGTTTTTCCCATTTTCATGATCAACGATCCATTTTTTGGCCACTGCAGTCCAGAGGTCGGCTGTGTAACATTTATCCAGTTCGGATGCAATGTTGGCCCCGTTATCCCATACCTGTTTTTTCCCACTGTACAATCCTTCTTTTGGATAGTGCTCAT
>DASULB010000172.1:0-31482 GCA_036278455.1 Chitinophagaceae bacterium
CCCTCTTTTATAGGTGCACTGCAGGATTTCCGGTCTGTTGTTTTTGAGGAAAGTACCCTCCAGCCGGAAGCCGTCATGGTCGTGGAGCACGTTCAGCGACTCTTGAACGTTAAAATAGCTTTTGGCGAAGCACAGGTAGTAGATCCCGTCCAGGATGTTGGTCTTCCCCACGCCGTTGGCGCCCGTGATGCTCACGATGCGCCCCTCGAAGCTGAAGCTGCGGCTCCGGTAGTTCTTGAACTGCACGAGCGAGAGGCGGGTGAGCTGTAAATAATGATCGGGATGTTCCATGATTCGGTGGTTCTTCTCCATGACAGGCGACGCAGGGCAAACTGACGCCGCTATCGCCTTTCAGGGCTGCCGGAGGCCGGAAAAAGTGGCTGTGCAGGCGGAAAACGAAGGACGGCGGCCATTTTGACTATTGGCAAATTTCATGTAGGTTTGCAGGCAAATTTAAGGAATCGTGCATACTAAATTCACCAAAGAAACATATTTATACTGGTATGAGCTGATGGAGCTGATCCGCAAGTTTGAAGAAAAAGCAGGACAACTCTACGGAATGCAGAAAATACGGGGATTTTGCCACCTGTATATGGGGCAGGAGGCGGTCGCCGCGGGCGCCATGACGGCCACCTTACCCACCGATAAGTTCATTACCGCATACAGGGACCATGGCCTGGCCGTCGCCAAGGGGATTCCCGCTAAAAATTGTATGGCGGAGCTTTTTGCCAAGGCCACCGGATGTTCCAAAGGGAAAGGCGGCAGCATGCATTTTTTCTCCAAGGAGCATAATTTTTATGGAGGCCATGGGATCGTGGGCGGTCAGATAGGCGTCGGAGCAGGGTTGGCCTTCGCCGAGCGGTATCTGGATACCGAAAATGTCGTATTGTGTTTCTTCGGTGACGGCGCCGCCAGACAAGGGGTATTGCATGAAACCTTTAACATGGCCATGCTCTGGAAGCTTCCGGTCGTATTCATTTGTGAAAACAATATGTACGCCATGGGTACTTCCGTGGAGCGTACTTCCAACGTGCTGGATATATACAAACTGGCCGACGGTTATGATATGCCCGGAGATTCCATCGACGGCATGAAGTGCGAAGAGGTGCACATCGGCATTGAAAGGGCGGTGAAACGTGCCCGGGCAAAAGAAGGACCGACATTACTCGAGATAAAGACCTACCGCTACCGCGGTCACTCGATGAGCGATCCGGCAAAATACCGGACCAAAGAAGAAGTGGAACAGTACAAGGAACGTGATCCGATCAATCAGGTGATGAAAACCATCCTGGACCAGAAGTTCGCGACCGAGCAGGATATAGAAGCCATCAATGAAAGAGTAAAAAATGAAATTGACGAGGCCGTGAAGTTTGCCGAAGAATCGCCTTTTCCCGATGACAGTGAACTTCTGAAAGACGTTTATGCAGAAGATGATTACCCTTTTATTACTGACTAAATTATTTTTTATTTAATATTATATGGCGGCGACAAAAACAAAGAGTGCTCATCAGAAAACAGCTAAATCACCCCTGCATCATGAAGAGCATGGATTAAAGGGATCGGTGGATAAGGTAGAGCTCTTCTATCAGAAGAATGCGAAGGTCATCAACATCATCGGCCTGATCATCATCGTGCTGATCGGCGGCTATTTTGGTTATAAGAACCTGTATATCAAACCACGTGAAAAAAAGGCGGTGGCCATGGTGTTTAAGGCACAGCAATATTTTGCAAAGGATTCTTTCCGGCTGGCATTACAGGGTGATGGTAATAATTATGGTTACCTGCAGGTCATTAGCCGTTACGGGGGCACTAAGGTAGGACAGACCGCACGTTACAGTGCCGGTGTATGTTATATCCGCATGGGCCAGTACCAAAAAGGGATCGACTACCTTAAGAAATTTGATGCGGAGGATAAAGTGGTGCAGGCAATGGCTTACGGGCTGATGGGCGATGCCTATATGGAACTTGGAAAGACCGCCGAGGGAATTCGCTGGTATAAAGAGGCGGCTAACTATAATGAAAACGATTTAATAAGCCCGCTTTACCTGTTTCGGGCCGGGCTGGCATCTGAGAAGGCCGGGAAGACGAAAGATGCCATTACCATCTTTACCCACATTAAGGATAAGTACCCGCTGAGCGCAGAAGGGCGTGACATGGACAAGTACCTGGCCCGGCTGGGGGTGACACAATAACAGGAAAACCTTCACTGATTTAAAAGAGATGTCTGAACATAACAGGACGTTATTAAACGATTCCGGCATTCCCGATAGCAGGGATGCCGTTGTCGTTTTAGTCTATACAGAATGGAACGAGGCGGTCGTGAATGAACTTGTAAACGGGTGTGAAAAGACGCTGCGCGGACACGGGGTCAGGGAAATCGTAAAAGTCAGGGTTCCCGGGGCGGTAGAACTTCCGTTCGCCTGCAGCCGTTATTTTGAAGCTACCTCGGATGGTCCGGGGAGGCCAGACGCCCTGATTGCACTGGGTTGTGTTTTACGGGGCGGTACGCCGCATTTTGATTATGTTTGCCAGTCCGTTACCCAGGGGATTACCCACTTAAATCTGCAACTTCCCGTCCCGGTCATCTTTGGTGTACTTACCGTGGATACCATGGAACAGGCGCTGGAAAGGATCGGCGGCACCCATGGTCACAAAGGCGAAGAAGTGGCGGTCACTGCCTTGAAAATGATTGCTTTCAACCGGAAGATATCCTGAACTGCTACTTTTGTCTTTTACGTTATTTTGGTGTAGGTTTGACTTGCAATAATCAATGGGTTGAGCCCCGCTGAAGCTGCTTCGCGTTTTTATCCGGAACCGTTATGAATGTACAGTTATTTATTCCCTGCTTTGTTGACCAGATCTATCCAGGCACCGGGTTTAATATGGTCAAGGTACTTGAGAAATGTGGATGTGTTGTCGATTATAACCCGGATCAGACTTGTTGCGGACAGCCCGCCTTTAATGCGGGATACTGGGACGAAGCCAAAGCAGTGGGCCATAAATTCCTCAAAGACTTCCATGGCTACGATTATATTGTTTCACCCAGCGCTTCCTGTACGGGGTTCGTCAGGAATTACTATGGCAAGTTGTTTGATAATTCCGCGTCGCACAACGAGATGAAACTGGTACAAAAAAACCTGTTTGAATTTACGGAATTCCTGACAAAAGTACTTCATGTGACCGACGTGGGAGCCACACTGGAAGGTGTGGCCACTTATCATGATTCCTGTGCGGGCCTGAGGGAATGCAAGATCAAGTCGGAGCCCAGGACGCTGCTGGACCATGTGCAGGGCCTGGAGATCCGTGAAATGACGGATGTGGAAACCTGCTGTGGCTTCGGTGGTACTTTCGCCGTCAAATACGAACCCATATCCAGCGGTATGGCTGATCAGAAGATCAACAATGCGTTGGCTACCGGCGCCGACTACATCATATCGACCGACCTGTCGTGTCTGATGCATCTGGCGGGGTATATCGAGAAAAGAGGATTGAACCTGAAGACAATGCACATCGCCGATGTGTTGGCGAGTGGTTGGTGATCACATCCTCATCTCCTTTAAGAGAACAGAACCCAAAAAACAATAAAGATGGCAAAACTTAAAAAGGAGCCTAAGGCGGCAGCGCCTGTGGCGGATGGGCAATACTGGCTGGTTAAGTCCGAGCCTTTTAAATATTCCTGGGACCAGTTTGTAAAGGATGGAAAAACCTTTTGGGATGGTGTGCGTAATTACCAGGCGCGCAATAACCTTAAGGCCATGAAAAAAGGGGATACGGTGCTTTTTTACCACAGCAATGAAGGCATGGAGATCGTGGGACTGGCCAGGGTGGTTAAAGCGCACTACCAGGATCCCACCACTGAGGACCCCCGTTGGGTCGTGGTGGACCTGAAGCCTGTAAAGCCCTTCAAAACCCCTGTTACACTGGCACAAATAAAAGCGGATAAACGCCTGAAGGATATTTCGTTGGTACGACAAGGGAGATTGTCGGTATGTGAGATCAGCCCTGCGGAGTTCAAGATTATTCTGGAGTTGGGTGACACAAAACCCTGACCGGAGAGACGGGTTCCCCGCTTGCTCCTGGACAGAGGACCGGCAGTGACTGCCGCATTTTGGCATTTGTTCACTGCGTTTGTTTTTTGGATTTCCTAGTTTTTAGTGGTAATGATGAGACCTAAACTGGTAGTTCTTAGCGGCGCGGGCGTCAGCGCAGAGAGCGGCTTGAAAACCTTTCGCGATAGTGACGGGTTATGGGAAGGCTATGATGTATATGAGGTAGCCACTCCGGCAGGATGGACAAAAAACAGGGAATTAGTCCTTGATTTCTACAACCAGCGCAGAAAGGATGTATTGGCGGCGGAGCCCAATGCCGCGCACAGGGGCATTGCCTCCCTGGAGGATGACTATGAAGTGACAGTGGTGACGCAGAATATCGATGACCTGCATGAACGCGCCGGCTCCTCTGTTGTTATCCATTTGCATGGCGAGATCCTGAAAATGCGCAGCTGTCTAAACGAGGCTTTAATGTACCCCGTGAAAGGCGACATCGCCCTGGGCGATAAGGCGGAAGACGGTGCGCAGCTCAGGCCGCATGTGGTATGGTTCGGGGAGGCTGTTCCGTTGATTGAAAAGGCTGCTGCAGCTGTCATGATGGCCGATGTACTTGTCGTGGTAGGCACCTCGCTGAATGTTTATCCCGCTGCGGGCCTGATCCATAGCGCACGACCCGGTACCGCGATCTATGTGATTGACAAAAAGATCCCGGCTGTGGATAAACCGCTCCTGATGGAAACTATTGAAAAACCCGCGACCGAAGGTATGAGGGAACTCCTGGAAAGACTAAAGGTCCGCGGTAGCTGAGGCATCAGGAGAATGATTCTTCAAAACGAATACCGTATTCTTCCAGTTCTTTCAGGACGGGTTGGTATACTTCGGGCATGACCGGGATATGCAGCCCGGTCAGCTGTACTTTACCGGTCAGCAACAATTTGGCAAGGATGCCCAGCGGAAGGCCTACTGTTTTGGCAATGGCTGTTCTGAGGTTGTCTTCCCCGAGTACGATGAGGTGGCTGTTCAGTTTTGTCTTAATGCTCTTGCGTTCAAATTCCATCTCATGCAGCATCACGATCATATCCCTGTCGGATGGCTTCATCCGCAGTTTTTCGATTAAGACCTGCAACAATACATCCGCATTTGTCTTTTTGCCGAGCGCTATGGTTTCACTGTCGAGCAGGCCAAGAAATTTGAACTGCCGCATCAGCCTTGATCGGCTGCTCGTATGAAGGGATGCGGCCAGCTTTTCTTCCGGGTTCCCATGACGGGTGCCACCGGAGGATTGCAGGGTCCAGTCACTATAGGTTAGTTTGTCTGTATCCGTTGTCTTGCCGGGGTCTGTAAGCCCCAGGGAGATCAATGCCTGCCAGCCTTCACAGAATTCAGGATACCGGAGCGTAGCACGCAGGATGGTCGGGACGTTTTCCATCTGATATAAGGAGGCATAGTGCAGCGAATCCCGATTGGGATAATAGGCCATTTTCCCTATGCCGGGAATTTCCACTGCTTTGTAGTCACTGAAAAGCTTTTCGTAAGGAACCGCCATATCCTTCCCGTTTATGCGGTAGCGAGCACCCGCCGATCCGGCCAGAACGACGGAGCGGGGATTCCAGGAGAACTTATACCGCCACGGGTTGTCATCGCATTCCGGCGCGATGAGCGCGCCACAATATCCTTTAAAGGACAATACTTCCCCACCTTTCCTTCGAATGGAATCCAGTATCTTCATAGCGCTCATATGATCGATTCCCGGATCTAATCCCATCTCGCTCATGAATAATACCCCTGCGTGTTCAATATCTTTTTCAAGTTCCCTGATGTCTGGAGAAATGTAGGAAGCGGTCAGCAGGGATTTTTTATGGCGGAGACAATCTTTGGCGACCAGGATATGCAGCGCTGCGGGAAGCAGGGAGATGACCAGATCCGCATCCGCGATGGATGCCCCCCTGGCTTCATCATTGCCTATGTCATAGGTCTCTACCGCCACATGGACGGTTTTGCCTACTTTAGCACGGGCCAGCAGCGGATCTGCATCTATAACGGTTATCTGCCACTTGTATTTGGGAGCTTGTTCAATCAGATAGTCGATAAGGCAGGTGGCCGATTTGCCGGCGCCAAAAAGGATCAGTTTTTTCATAGGAAATTACATCACTAATGTACCACATTTTTTCCGAACCACGACTGCTGTAGCTGCCTTTATCAGGATAATATGGTTTAAAAACACGCCGATACCTGGTGCCCTCCGTTTCCTGAAAACACCTGCTGGCGGTTTCTATCTCCATTTAGTAAAATAATCTGTAAAGAAATAAAAAAACTGTTGATTTATCAAAAAAATATCTGATAACTGCCTATAAAACTGTTTTTTACTGCCTTTGGAATGCGTATCTTTGTGAAGTTTATACCGAAATTATAATCTACTCAAGCAGCAGCAAATTATGGCAGAAAACAGCGAGGAAAGCCTTCAGCAGCAAGGCAGGATCATCCAGATTAATATTGAAGAAGAAATGAAGTCGGCCTACATTGACTATTCCATGTCAGTGATCGTGGGCCGTGCGCTTCCAGATGTACGGGATGGTCTGAAACCGGTACATCGCCGGGTACTTTTCGCAATGCAGGGGTTGACGTTGTATCATAGCAAACCCACCAAGAAATCCGCACGTATCGTGGGCGAGGTATTAGGTAAATACCATCCGCATGGTGATAAGGCGGTTTATGATGCGATGGTGAGGATGGCCCAGCCCTGGAGCATGCGTTATACGCTGGTGGACGGACAGGGAAACTTTGGCGCGCAGGATGGCGACGGACCGGCGGCCATGCGTTATACGGAGGCCCGGCTGAAGGAACTGGCGGAGAACATGCTGGCCGACCTTGATAAGGAAACAGTGGACTTCACGCTCAACTTCGATGATTCCCTGGAGGAGCCTACGGTATTGCCTACACGCATTCCAAATTTACTGGTCAACGGTTCCTCCGGGATAGCCGTTGGGATGGCCACCAATATGATGCCGCACAACCTTTCCGAAGTAGTGGACGGATGCATTGCCTATATTGGTAACCATGATATCACGATTGACGAGTTGATGGTCCATGTAAAGGCCCCTGATTTCCCGACCAGCGGTATTATTTATGGCATGGAGGGCATCAAGCAGGCCATGCACACGGGCCGTGGCAGGGTGGTGTTGCGTGGCAGGGTAGAGGTGGAAGCCATGGGCAACGGCAAGGACAAGATCGTCATTACAGAGGTGCCTTACCAGGTAAGCCGGGATGCGTTGGCGGAGAAGATAGGACAGCTGGTCAACAACAAGGTTATCGATGGCATTACACACGTAGCCAACGAATCAAATAAGGATGGCACCCGCATTGTCATAGAATTGCGTCGTGACGCCATGGCGCAGGTCATCATTAACCAATTGTATAAATACAGTGAACTGCAGACCTCTTACGGCGTCAATAATGTGGCGCTTGTAAAAGGAAGACCACAGACGCTTAATCTTAAGTCTCTGATCGCTGAATTTGTGGAATTCCGCCATGAGGTTGTGGTGCGCCGTACGCAGTATGAACTGCGGGAAGCGGAGAAACGGGCCCATATTCTGGAAGGCTTCCTCATTGCGCTGGATCACCTGGATGAGGTCATCACCCTCATCCGTAATTCCCAAAACCCCGAAGAGGCGAAAAACGGGCTGATGAGCCAGTTCGGGCTTTCTGAAATTCAGTCCAAGGCCATCCTGGAACTGCGCCTGCAACGCCTGACGGGGATGGAGCGGGATAAGATCAGGGAAGAATTCGCCGAAGTGGCTAAAATGATCGAATACCTGCGCAGCGTTCTCGCGGATGAAGGACTGCGCATGCAGATTATCAAGGACGAATTACTGGAAGTGAAGCGAAAATTCGGGGACGAACGCCGAACGGAAATCCAGTTCCGCGCCGATGAAGTGCGCATGGAGGATATGATCGCCGAAGAAGACGTGGTCATTACCATTTCTCACCTGGGCTATATTAAACGTACTTCAGCGGAAGATTACCGCCAGCAACGCCGCGGTGGCCGGGGAATGATCGGCGGCCGTACCAGAAATGAAGACTTTATTGAGCATCTTTTTGTTTCCTCCACACATCATACCCTGTTGTTCTTTACCGATAAGGGACGTTGCTACTGGATCAAGGCCTATGAGATCCCGGAGGGTGAAAAACAGGGAAAGGGAAGAGCGATCCAAAATATGGTCAACCTGCCGGCGGATGACAACATCAGGGCCATCCTGGATGTAAAAAAATTGAATGAGCAGGAGTTCATCAACAGCCATTACATTCTTTTGGCCACCAAAAAGGGGATCATCAAAAAGACATTGCTCGAAGATTTTTCACGTCCCCGCCAAAACGGCGTGAACGCGATCACCATCAATGAAGGGGATGAGTTGCTCGCAGCCCGCCTGACCAATGGCAATTGTTTTGTGATGCTGGCAGTGAGAAGCGGCAGGTCCATCCGTTTCCACGAAGAGAAGGTACGGGTTACCGGAAGGGGCGCCATTGGCGTCCGTGGCATCGAAGTGGATTCAGAAACCGACGAGGTGGTTGGTATGATTTGTGTGGAGAAGGACAACGAAATCGAGCATAAAACGGTGATGGTGGTCTCTCAGAAGGGATTTGGCAAGCGGACCGATGTAAGAGATTATCGCATCACCAACCGTGGTGGGAAAGGTGTAAAAACCATTAATATCACAGAAAAGACCGGGGCACTTATCGCTATGCTCGGGGTGGAAGAGACCGATGACCTGATGATCATCTGCAAATCAGGCATCATCATCCGGATGGCTGTCGCCGATATCCGCGCGGCCGGAAGGGCTACCCAGGGTGTGCGCCTGATACGCTTAAGTGGCGAGGATGAAATAGCGGCCATTGCTTGCATCCAGGAGGATAATCATGTGGATGACCAGCTCGGCATCACCCCCGCACCCGATGATTCAGCCCCCAAAGGTGCCTCCGGTGATGAAACTACCGGAGAAGCCGGTCGTGCAGGAGAAACCGGAAGCGAGGAGGATACCACCGGTGATGACCAAGAAGAGGCCCCTGAAGAATAATTCATCTATTTCTCATAAAAACCAAGATTAAAATGCGACTAAAGACAATTGTCATCTCCCTGCTGTTGGTAGGTACAGGGTTTTGTTGTGCCCAGGCCCAGAACAAGAATGTTAACAAGGCGGAGGACGACCTGAAGAGCGGTAAGCTGGACGAGGCGAAACAAATGATCGACCAGGCTTCCGTCAATGAAAAAACCTCGGATAAGGCGAAGACATGGTATCTGAAAGGGGAGGTCTACGCCGCGATAGCCAAAAAGGATTCGACTCATACCATCAAACCGGATCCAAAGATTGCCGCGTTCCAGGCCTTCCAGAAATGCCTGCAACTGGATCCGAAATACCCCAGCATGCTGCTGACCAATTACAAGCCTTTAAGCGATCTTTATGTCGACTTTTGGAAGGACGGCGCCAATGCCTTTAACGCCAAAGATTACGCCAATGCCTTTCAGGCCTTTAAACACGTAAAGACTGTAAATGATTATCTTTTTGGCCTGGGATTAGGGATGGGCAGCAAGATCGATACAATGGCCATTCTGAACATCGGAAACGCCGCATATAACCTGGGACAAAAGGACACCGCCTCAAAATATTACCAGCAGTTGGCCGATATCAACTATAAAAAAGAAGCTTTCGTCTATAAGGTTTTGCTGGCCCAATACCGCGATAAGGATAGTACCAAATATTTGGCGGTGCTGGCGAAAGCGAAATCATTATTCCCCAATGACAAGGACTTTGCCAATGAAGAGATCAGTTATTATAATGAAAAGGGCGATATGGGCCAGTTGGTGAAAAAGCTCGAGGAGGAGGTAGCCAAGGATCCCAGTGACTATAATGGGGTCCTGAACCTGGCGATTACTTATGACAACATGGCCAACCCGAAGACCGACAGCGGTACCACCGCCGATTTGCCACCGAACCATGATTCCCTATTCAGCAAGGCGGTCAGCTATTATAAGAAAGCCATCACTTTAAAGCCCGACGGTTACGCCGCGAATTTCAACCTGGGATTGATGTACTATAACAGCGCCGCCCATTTGGGAAAGCAATTAGGTAAACTGACTACTTCAAAGGCGGACCAGGCCAAGCAGGACACACTCATCAAAAAGCAGACAGCGCTGCTTGACGGAGCAACGCCTTATCTGGAGAAAGCTTTTCAAAGTCTGGATGCAAAAAGCAAGTTGGACCCCAGTGAGCTTGCCGCATACAAGAACGCGATCATAGGCCTGGAGGGTGTATACGCCCGGCAGAATAAAATGGACAAATACAATGAATTGAAGAAGAAGCTGGAAGCCGCGGATACCAAAGCGCAATAATTAATCGTAAGCATCCAGCGTAATAGCTTTTGCTATCTGATCTTAAGGGGCTGTCCAAAGGGGCGGTCCCTTTTATATTGATCCATCCCCGGCGAGTGCCACCAGTTTGTTGATGGTTTTCCAGTTCCTGGTGGTGGCTTTCACTTTCAACTTGTTTTCGAAGAATTTATTGGAGAGTTTGGTGTTCCCGTATGTGTCCGGGCAATGCAGAAAAACATCCTCACCTTTAAGGATGAATGCATCGGGCGGGTAGCGGTAATTTTCCAGGTTTTTCGTCTCCTGCGGTGCGGGCTTTTGTGAAAGGAAGGTGACGTGCAATTTTTCAGTGTTTATATGATCCGTTTTTAAAAAAGGATTGCTGGAGATCAGCTGTTGCAGTTGTACCAGGGTGCGTATAATGACCGGGATCTCAAAGCCGTACCGGGTATATATCGCTTTTTCCAGTTTCCCGGCGATCGCCTGACCGGAGACTCTTGCAGGAGCCTCAAAGATTACATTTCCGCTCTGGATATAGGTTTTCACATCCATAAATCCTGCGTCTTCGTAAAGATTTTTCAGCTCGGCCATGCGGACCTTTCGGTGACCGCTGACATTGATGCCTCTGAGTATGGAGATAAAGGTGGCCATGGTGATCTGATTGATGCAGTGAATAAAAGGCAGGCAAAGATAAAGGATAAACCAACGCAGCCGGAGAGCATATTGTTTTGTCTTCGGGAAGGCCTGGCCGGCTTTGCCGGAAGGATGAAAATTGATGAGCCTAAAATCGCCTTCGTTTTTTCCGGGATGTTTTATGATGTGGGATTGGACAGCATGAGCGGATGATTATCCTTCATCATCATCCCCATCTACGGCGAAGGTTGCTTCATGCAGGATTTTCCACACAGGTTGTACGTAATAGACCATCTTATTGAAGCGGTTGCTGAGGATGATCAGCGTGGTGGAATCATCGATAAAGCGATAAAAGGATGAGGTATTACCATGCCACCAGCCGTTGTGGTATACAATCTCAGAACTGTCAGGATAGACAAGCAAATGCCAGCCTAAACCATAATTTTTTATGCCGGGATGTTCATTGCTGTATGGCGTGAAGGCGGCCTTCAGGGTGGCTTTTGTGAATAACTTACCGTCATATAATCCCTGGTCCCATTTCAGGAGGTCATCCACGGTACTGTAAACATTTTTGTCACCAACCACGCCGTCAAAGCATTCGTTGGGAATCGGGCGGGTACGGTAGTCGTAGGTCAGGCTCTGTTGAGCATGGGTTTTATCCCGGTTCGGGTTATACACGTAAGTGTGTTTCATCCCCAGGGGATCAAAAAATACCTTCTTTAGGTATTCGCCCAGCCGTTCGCCCGTTATTTTTTCAATCAAGGCCCCCAATACAGCGTAATTCGTGTTGCAGTAATTATAGTGGGTGTTGGGCGCATAAATGGCTTTCGGATGATATTTGATCATCAGGTCGATCACATCCCGGTTTGTCATTAATTTGGTGCGGTCATTCCAGTATTTACCACAGAAATACAGGTAATTCGGTAACCCGCTGCGATGATCCAGTAATGATTTAATCGTTACGCCCTTATAGGGAAATTTTGGAAAATATCTTTGAATGGAGTCTGTAATGCGGAGCTGACCCTGTTGTTGCAGGTATAAGACGGCCATGGCGGTGAAAGGCTTGGAAGTGGAAGCCAGTTGAAAAGTGGTTTGCTTCGTGATGGATGTCTTATCGGCAAAATTGGAAAATCCCTGGTATCTTTCAAAGATCACCACCCCCTTACGGGCCACCAACATAGCCCCATTGAAATTTTTGCCCAGGTAATGATGATAAAAATTATTGAGACCCTTCACCATCGTAATGGTTTCGGGCGAAGTCAGGATTGCCTCCCGGTGGAACGCCAGGGAATCATAATAGGCCTTTGCCTTGTTATAATCTTTCTTCCCGTAACTCCTGCCCACGGTATTCTGACAGGATTCACCCAGCACCGTTATTCCAAGGAGTACGATAAGATAAGCAATCGTCTTTTTCATAGTCATATTGGCTTCCTAAAAGGCGCAAATTCTCTGCCAAATGCTGCCTTTCACAAAGTTAGCCGAAAATTTTGGTTTATACCAAGTAATCGAGGTATAATCACGATATTTTTTAAATCCGGTTAAAATATCCTCCAATCACTTTTATATTTTCTAATGTAAAGTATCTTTGCGGAAAATATAAGTACATGGCGGCCCAGAAACAACGTACCAGTTATCCAAAGGAAAAAATCAAAATCCTCTTACTTGAAAACATTCATGACGAAGCGGTGAAAGCCTTTAAGGCAGCGGGCTATCCAAACGTCCAGCGATTATCAAAGGCCTTGCCGGAAGATGAATTGATCAAGGAAATCAGAGATACGCATCTGTTGGGGATCCGGTCCAAATCGCATGTCAACGCCAGGGTACTGAAAGCAGCTAAAAAGCTGCAGGCGATCGGTTGCTTTTGTATTGGCACCAACCAGATCGATCTGCAGGAAGCGACGCGTGAAGGCGTCGCCGTGTTTAATGCGCCTTATTCCAATACCCGTTCGGTAGCGGAACTGATCATGGCACTTTCCATTTTGCTGGTCAGGCGCATTCCTGATAAAAACAAGGCCGCCCACGAGGGTATCTGGATGAAGGATTCCAGGGGAAGCCATGAACTCAGGGGAAAGACACTGGGGATCGTAGGCTACGGCAACATCGGAAGCCAGGTCAGCGTGCTGGCCGAATCCCTCGGTATGCATGTCATTTATTATGACATTGAGACGAAACTGCCTTTGGGCAATGCCATTCAGAAGCGTACCCTGAAAGAGCTGATGGGTGAATCGGATGTCATTACCCTGCATGTGCCTGCCACGGATACTACCGAAAATATGATCACCAAAAACGTGTTGGCACAGGCGAAGAAGGGCGCTATATTTTTAAATTACGCCCGCGGAAATGTGGTGGACCTGGAGGCATTGAGAAAAGCCCTTGAGAAAGGGGACTTGTCGGGTGCCGCGATCGATGTATTCCCAGTAGAACCGGAAAAGAACGGTGAAGCCTTTACAACGCCCCTGCAACATCTGCCTAATGTAATCCTCACGCCGCATATCGGAGGATCCACTGAGGAAGCCCAGTTTAACATAGGCATTGATGTGAGCAGTAAATTGTTGCGTTATCTGGAGACGGGCTCCAGCTTTGGATCCCATACCGTACCGGATCTGAGTATTCCGCTGCAGGATCATACGCACCGGATCCTGCACATTCATAAAAACGTACCGGGCGTATTGTCCGAGATCAACACCGCACTTTCCGGAGAAAACATTAACATCCTCGGACAGTACCTGAAGACCAATGAAGAGATAGGGTATGTCGTGCTGGATGTGGGCACAGGCGTATCCAGGCAAGCATTTGAGCTGCTCAGTGCGGTGAAGCATACCATCAAGACACGACTGCTTTATTAAAGTGCGGGGTGGCCTGCCGGATGATGATCCTTTCTCCCGGGCAGGTCGCCGTGCATCACTTCTCCAGGGCTTTAAACTTAAGGTTCATCAGGGGATAGCGACCGGGGTCTTTTAGTGAAAAATGCCACCATTCGGTGGACAGCGGTATAAAGCCATGCTTTACCATAGCATTCTCCAGTATTTTCCTGTTGGCGATGACTGAATCCGGCAAAGCCATGTAATCACGGTGCGCCTTGTCGGTAAAATTGTCAAATCCGGTGGGCATCGCCAATGGCTTTCCTGATTTTAAATGGACGAGGGTCAGGTCCACTGCCACGCCTCTGTTATGCCTGGAACCGTTCCTGGGATTAGCGGCGTAACGGTCGTCCGGTACGATCTGCCACATTTTTTCGGTAACAGCATAAGGACGGTAACCATCAAAGATCAAAAGACCAAGCCCCCTTCCTTTCAACTGCTGCGCGACCGCTTTGAGCGCTTTGGCAGCCGGTAGCCGCAAAAACGCTTGAGGTGATTTATACAGGCGGTGATGGGTAAAGTTATGGCGGGTGGCATAATAGATCTTCAGCCGGATACCCGGGATATACCGTTGCAGGTCGACCAACCGCTGACTGGAGTCTTTTGCAACCAGCGTGTGATATAAAGCGGTGGTGTTTACCACCGGCAGGCCGTATTGATTTTTTGGAATGACCTGGGCGGAAAGCACGCAAGAGACATAGACCAGAAACAGGGTAAATACGAAACGCTGCATGGTAGAAATGGATGAATGGTAAAGTTAGGTCAATAAAGTAACACAAATTGATAATATACTATCATTAAATACAGTATTTTGTGAATAATTTTAACCGCTCAAATGTGAACGTAAGAATATGTTTAATTTAAAAGGAAAAAACGCGGTGATTACCGGCGGAGGCAGTGGCATCGGACAGGCCATTGCCCGTACCTTCGCTGCGAATGGTGCGGATGTTCGTATCCTGGAGCTGAACAAGGCCGCCGCTGAACAAACCCTGCAGCAAATTACCGCGGCAGGGGCGATGGCACAGGCATTTACCTGTAATGTCGCCGACCAGAAAGCGGTTGCGGCGGTACTGGATCAGATTGTCGCCGGAGATGGGAAACTCGACATTATTGTCAATTGTGCCGGTGTGGCCCATGTAGGGAAACTGGAGCAGACGGAAGAAGCGGATTTCGACAGGGTCTATGCCGTGAATGTGAAAGGCATTTACAATTGCATGAAAGCTTCCATCACCCAAATGCTCAACCAGGGCTGGGGCACAATCCTGAACATGGCCTCGGTCGCCTCAACGGTAGGCATTCCGGACCGTTTTGCCTATTCGATGAGCAAAGGCGCTGTTTTGACGATGACCTTATCAGTAGCAAAGGATTATATTGACAAAAACATTCGTTGTAACTGCATTTCCCCGGCACGTGTGCACACGCCTTTTGTAGACGGCTTTTTGGCCAAGAACTACCCTGGAAAGGAGAAGGAAATGTTTGACAGATTATCAAAAACACAACCGATAGGCAGAATGGCCGAACCGGATGAGGTTGCTGCGTTGGCCCTTTTTCTCTGCTCGGATGAAGCCGGCTTTATCACCGGCTGCGATTATCCGGTTGACGGAGGCTTTATCAAGCTCAATAACTGAACGGCGTCCGTTACACCGTCTGACAAACCACACCTGTGTTAAATCACGCTACTAAACTTTATTATGAAGAAATGTTTAACGATCCTGTTTTTTGCCGCCTTATCACTGGGTGTCTCGGCGCAGCAAAACTATCAACCTTCCGCTGCTAATCTGGCAGCGAGACAGGATTTCCAGAACCGTAAATTCGGGCTGTTTATTCACTGGGGCATCTACAGCATCCTCGGTGATGCAGAGTGGGTGATGCATGACCAGAAGATCCCTTATAAGAATTATTCCCGCCTGGCGTCGTTTTTTTATCCTTACGGCTTTAATGCCAAACAATGGGTGTCTATGGCGAAGGCGGCCGGCATGAAATACATCACGATCACTGCACGGCATCATGATGGCTTCAGCATGTTTGGTACCAAGGCGTCCCCTTATAATATTGTGGATGCGACTCCCTGGCATCAGGACCCCATGAAGGCGCTGGCGGATGAGTGCCATAAACAGGGCATCAAGTTGTTTTTCTATTATTCATTGCTCGACTGGGGACGTCCCGATTACGGTTATGGCCATAAGATCGTGAACGGCAAACCGGAGAATGCCAGCTGGGATCATTACATCGCGTTCATGAAACAGCAGTTGACAGAACTGCTTACCAATTACGGCCCGATCGCCGGTATCTGGTTCGATGGTGAATGGGACAGAGAAGACGCCGACTGGCATTTTGATGAGATATATGCGCTCATCCATAAGCTTCAGCCGGCGGCGCTGATCGAGAACAACCATCATCACGCGCCGCGGGCGGGAGAAGATATTCAGGAGTTTGAGAGAGATCTGCCCGGCGCAAACTCCCATGGCTGGAACAGTGGCGGCGTCAGCCGGCAACTCCCTCTGGAAACGTGCCAGACGATGAATGGCAGTTGGGGCTTTAACATCAATGATACCATGTATAAAAGCGTAAAGCAGATCGTACAACTCCTGGTGAAGGACGCCGGGATGAACGCAAACCTGCTTCTGAATGTGGGTCCCATGCCCAACGGGAAGATCCAGCCTGAATTTATCGATACGCTTCACCTGGTGGGCAAGTGGATGGACCAGTATGGCCAGAGCATTTACGGGACCCGCGCCGGTTTTATGTCGCCGGAGGATTGGGGTGTGACCACGCAGAAAGACGGGCGACAGTTCATTCACGTATTGAAG
Organism: Chitinophagaceae bacterium; assembly: GCA_036278455.1. Taxonomy (GTDB): domain Bacteria; phylum Bacteroidota; class Bacteroidia; order Chitinophagales; family Chitinophagaceae; genus FW021-bin31. The sequence continues at coordinate 16,715 of DASULB010000172.1, forward strand.
TATCCGGAGAACGGCCTTTTGTTTATCCGCGGTGTAAAAAGGAAGGTGCTTTCAGCCACCGGTTTTATTTCCGGCAAGCCTGTTAAGTTTAAACAAATGCCGGAAGGTGTGTTCTTTTACATGGAAGGTATGTCGCCGGATGCTAATGATAATGTGATAGAGATAAAATTAGGCGAAGGGGCGGTTAAACTACCCAAACGCAATAAGTGGATCATGAAACATGCATAATCACATGAGCTTGAATCTGGTTGGAAAATATTTGTTGAACGCGGTTTGTCTGATGGGGCTTTTAACGATGGGCTGCAACAATAACACAAAAAAAGACCATTCCGGCGCCGGCGATTCGGTGGCCGTGACAAAACTGCCTTCCGAAAAGCAGCGTGTTACTACAGACACCAGCGAGCCGGTAGTCATCTACAGGCAAAACATGAATGATCAGGTAACCGACAATGATTTTGTCGTGAAATTATACCCCACCTCCAAAGCCGATGTGTTTAGACTTGACATTCATTATGGCGGTAACGCGGCGAGCGATGAAGTGTCCATGTTGCCCAGGGAGTATTACAAGCGGTTTGAACTAAGAAGAGGTGCCAGTGACCAGGAATGTATCCTGGGCTTTATAGACCCGGAAGGGAAGTTTAACAAAATGACAATGATCACGGGATCGGGTACCTCGATTGCCATCAGGAAGTTAAAAGCATATTATATCACCACACAATAAAAAAGCAAGATGAAATTACTGAGATTGGATAATGGGGACAAGACGGTCCCCGCTGTTCTCACGGAGAATGGACTCTTTGATGTGAGTGCGTTCACAGAGGATTACGACGACGCGTTTTTTGCCTCTGGTGGCCCCGGTGGTCTGGCAGAATGGTGGGAACGTGAGGGATCCGACGCGCCGGGGCTGCTGGCAGGCGGGAAACTTCATCCGCCGGTAAAAAAACCTTCCAAGTTGATTTGCATCGGGTTGAATTACGCAGACCACGCACGGGAGACAAATGCCAAAATCCCGGAGGAGCCCATCATCTTTTTTAAGTCCACTTCCTCCATCGTGGGCCCTGATGAGAATGTCATCATTCCGAAAAACAGCCACAAAACGGATTGGGAGGTAGAGCTGGCCGTAGTGATCGGGAAAAAGGCCTCCTATGTGGATGAAAAGGACGCGATGGATCATGTGGCAGGCTATTGTTTGCACAATGACTACAGTGAGCGTACCTTTCAACTGGAGCGCGGTGGTCAGTGGGTGAAAGGGAAAAGCTGCGATACTTTCGCGCCTCTGGGCCCCTGGTTGGTTACCCCCGATGAAATAGCAGATGTGAATAATATGCGTTTATGGCTGACCGTGAACGGCCAAACCATGCAGGATGGCAATACCTCCAACCTGATCTTTAAGATCCCTTTTCTGGTCAGTTATCTGAGCCAGTTCATGAGCCTGTTGCCCGGGGATATCATCTCTACCGGCACACCGGCGGGTGTGGGGCTGGGGATGAGCCCCCAGGTTTATCTGAAGCCTGGCGACAAGGTGGAATGTGGCATTGATGGCCTGGGAAAAAGTACCCAGGTATTGAAAGCATATGGCAGTTGAAAGACAGAAAAACGATTTCCGGGGCTGGCATTCCCGCCGCGGAAACCACGCTTCGGGCATGGAAAATCAGCATTATCAATCAATAAATCTTAATGTCAGATGCAGCATCAAAAACGCTATTGCCTGGCTTTAGACCTGAAAGATGACCCGGCAATCATTCGTGAATATGAGGCCCATCACAGGTCAGTATCACCCGAAATCCAAAAAAGCATCCGCGATGCAGGTATCACGGTCATGGATATTTACAGGGTGGGGAACAGGCTTTTCATGATCATGGAAGTGGACGAGACCTTTTCCTTTGAAAGGAAAGAAGCCATGGACGCGGCCAATGAAAAGGTGCAGGTATGGGAAAAGCTGATGTCGGAATACCAGCAGGAGCTTCCCTTTGCCGGGCAGGGTGAGAAATGGATGCTGATGAAGCAGATTTTCGCGCTGGATCCTGAACAAAAGTGAGCGGTGCCTGCCCTGGCCGCTAAAGGCGGCCTTTCCTTCAACTGCCGGATGATAAACAGGTAAACATCAGCGGTCCGGTGAAGGATATTGACTTAAAATCTTAAGTATTGTAAAAGCGGATAAAGAAGCCTAATGAATATTGACAGCCATCAGCATTTCTGGATCTTTAACCCGGTACGGGACGCCTGGATAACGGAGCAGATGGATGTGATACGCACCGACTGTATGCCGGAGGACCTTTTCAGGGAATTGCTGGACAATGGTATGGATGGCAGCGTTGCTGTTCAGGCGGACCAGTCGGAAGAGGAAACGTCCTTTCTGCTGGATATCGCCGAAAAGTATGATTTTGTAAAAGGCGTGGTGGGGTGGGTGGACCTGAGAAGCCGGTCGCTGGATAACAGGCTGGCATTCTATCACACGAACCCCTGGCTCAAAGGTTTCCGGCACATCGTACAGGGAGAACCCGATGATCTTTTTTTGCTGGGCGATGATTTTTGCCGCGGGATCTCCCTGCTAAAGGATTACTCCTATACCTATGATATCCTGGTATACCCTAAACAGTTGCCGGCCGTTATGCGTTTTGTGGAGCGGTTCCCGGAACAGAAATTCGTCATCGATCATTTGGCCAAACCCGCCATTAAAAACCACCTGCTGGAACCCTGGGCATCGCAGATGAGAGAGATCGCCCGTCATCCCAATGTATACTGCAAAGTGTCAGGGATGGTGACGGAGGCTGACTGGGAGTACTGGAAACCGGAGGATATGCAGCCCTATCTGGATGTGGTGTTCGGTGCCTTTGGGCCGGCGCGTCTGATGTTTGGATCCGACTGGCCGGTATGCCTGGTGGCGGGAGGCTACGTCCGGGTGAAACACGTGGTAACGGATTACCTGCAGCAGTTCAGTAAAGCTGAAAGCCGGGCAGTGATGGGGGAGAACGCTGTCTCATTTTATAATCTCTGATAATCAAACAATTAAAATCACCAATTATGGATTTGCAGTTAAAAGACAAGGTAATGATCGTCACCGGCGGTGCCAAGGGAATAGGAGAGGCCATCAGTAAGTCGCTGGCCCGGGAGGGCGTGATCGTCGTTATCGCGGGACGGCAGGCGTCAGATAATGAGAAAACGATCAAGGCCATTGAAGCAGCGGGCGGAAGGGCGCATGGGATCGCAGTAGAGTTGACCGTCGTAGAGAATTGTAGAAAGGTCGTGGATGAAACGTTGCAAAAGTTTGGGCGCATAGACGGGGTGGTCAATAACGCTGGCGTCAATGACGGTGTAGGTCTGGAAAAGGGAGATCCCGACCGTTTTGTACAGAGCCTGCACAAAAACCTCGTGCATTATTATTGTCTGGTGCATTTCGCTTTGCCAGCCCTCAAGAAGACCAAGGGTGCAGTCGTCAATATAGGCTCAAAGGTATCGGTCACCGGGCAGGGTAACACATCGGGTTACGCGGCCTCGAAGGGCGGCATTAATGCGCTGACCCGGGAATGGGCGGTGGAACTGTTGCCTTATTCCATCCGGGTCAATACGGTATTGCCCGCCGAAGTGTGGACACCTTTGTATGAAAACTGGATCAATACCCTGCCCAATCCGGAGGAAAAACTGGCAAGCATCGTATCGAAGATCCCTTTGGAACATAGATTTACCACCAGTGAGGAGATCGCGGACGCGACAGTGTTTTTATTAAGCCCGCGTTCCAGCCATACCACCGGGCAGATTTTGTTTGTGGATGGCGGCTACGCGCATTTGGACAGGGCGATCAGTTAAGCGGACGGTCCCTTTGGAAGCCTGTTTGCCCCGCGGTTCAACCGGGGACCAGAGAACCGTTACCCGGCTCACTTTTGGGGAGATAGGAAGGGTACTGCGTATTTAATGATAAGTGATATTTAAGTTAAAGCTTTTTAAAAAACAACCTATGCCTTCAATGCCTGTCAACACAACGGTGACCGCCACCACCGATGAGGGGAATTCCCCGAATTATGTTTTCCCGCTAATACTCATTACGAGTCTTTTCTTTATGTGGGGATTCGCTTATGGTTTGCTGGATACGCTGAACAAGCATTTTCAGGATGTCTTTCACATCACCAAACTGCGATCAACGCTGTTACAGGTGGCTTATTTTGGCGGCTATTTCCTGATGGCCCTGCCGGCGGGCGTCATCATGAAGAAATTCGGATACAAGCGCGGAATCATTTTGGGGCTGTGCCTCTATGCGCTGGGAGCCCTGTTGTTTTATCCCTCGGCCATCATCGGGAATTATTATTTCTTCCTGATCTCCATGTTCATCCTGGCCTGTGGGTTGAGTTGCCTGGAGACCGCCTCTAATCCGTATGTAACGGTGCTGGGCAAACGGGAAACCTCTGAATTCCGTTTGAATCTCTCCCAGTGTTTTAATGGCGTAGGCCAATTTCTGGGCCCTTTTCTGGCCGCCTACCTGTTTTTCGGAGAGAACGAGTTCTCCACTTCCGTCAAGGCGAACACCACCAGTCTCTCTTCTGTACAATACACCTATGTGATCATCGGCCTCATCGTTTTGATCATCGCGTTTTTGTTCTACAAGGCGCATTTGCCGGAGATCAATGAGGAACAGCAATTGCGTGAGGCGGGCAACCGCGGTTCCAGACCACTGTTTCAAAACAGGCATTTTGTATGGGGAGTGATCGCCCAATTCTCCTATGTGGCCGCCCAGGTGGGCATCGCCGCGTTCTTCATCAATTACGCCACGGAGAACTGGACGGGCTCTACGGCGGAAGTAGCAGCCAAATTACTGGGCATCAGCCTGGTTTTGTTTACCGTAGGGAGGTTTGTGGGCACGGCGCTCATGAGGGTGATCAAGCCCAATAAGCTGCTGGCCGTCTACGCCATCATCAACATCGTGCTTTGCCTCTATGTAATTTACGGTGCAGGCGCACTGTCCGTTTATATCCTGATGGTGGTGTTCTTTTTCGAGTCCATCATGTTCCCGACCATATTCGCCCTGGGGGTCAAGGACCTCGGTGAACATACCCGGCGCGGCGGGTCCTTTATGATCATGGCGATCGTAGGAGGCGCCGCGATTCCTCCCATCATGGGATTCATCGCTGACACCTCCTCTACGCCGATGGCCTACTGGGTACCGCTGGTTTGCTTCATCGTGGTGCTTTACTATGGCGTAAATGGCTACCGGATCCAGGACAACACCCGGGTAGAAACGTTAAAATAGTTAAAAATTTGAGCATCATTATGGCTGATTATCAATATGTTAGGATTTGTTAAAGCAAGCAAAGCTTTTATTTGCACGGTTTTTGTCCGATGCTCACATGCACGTAAAAAAAACCATATGTTTTGGCAGGGGCCTTTTCTGGATAATATTGTTGGCCCTGATATTACCTGTTCAGGTGTTGATGGCCCAGGGCAATCGGGACATTAGCCTCCGCGGACACCTGGTGGAGCATGGAATCGCCAGTTATTACGCCAAGGGTTTCAATGGCCAGCTTACTTCCACAGGGGATGTTTTTACAAATAAGGGTATGACGGCGGCCAGCAACACGCTGCCACTGGGCACCGTGGTAAAGGTAACGAATCTGCGGAACCATAAATGGGTGGTGGTAACCATCAACGACCGCATGAACAAACACAACAAACGGACCATTGATCTGACCCGGAAGGCGGCGGAAAGGCTGGCCATGATCCATAAAGGGATCGCCCGGGTAAAAGTGGAAGTAGTCCCGGATATGTTTTACAAGTTCTATCACCTGTCTGCCGATGAGCTGGTGGCCTACGGGCAGAATCCGGATAATGCGACTGAGGGAGCTTTATAGCCCGTTACCGACGGGTTTGGGTGACCGCAGGGATTTCAGGATACGTCCGGCTATTTCTTTATAGCGACTCGTCTGACTGCGGGTATGGGCGATAAAGGAATCATCGCTGAGTTTTCCGATGACGTTCTCCATCTGCTTTTTATTATCATATACCATGGTGCGGAAGGGATTTTTATAATCCTTTGACCGGGAGTTTTCCACCTGCTTTTGCATCCATTCCGATACACCGACGGATTCCTCTATCCATTTGCCGAGCAGCACACTGTCAATGGCCTGATGGGGGACTTCCTGTATGTCAATGAGAGAAGCAATGGCATGCAGCAGCTTTTGTTCAGGGTAATCTTCACCCAATTGCCGGTACCGGTCGTGGATGTCATCCCAGCTATTGAGGACCTGGTTCTTTGCGTCCCATTTTAGTGCATCAACGGCGGGTTGATCAATCAACTGTCCCCCCACATTGATCCAGCCATGACGCCGCGCCTGCATACTCCGGTCCCGAAAATCGGAGAAGTCCCGGATCCGTTTGCTTTCAAAACCTTCAACGACGTGGCTCATGGCGTAAAAAAAGATCATCTTCCGGAAAACAGCATAGGCCTTATCTGTTTTCAGCAGTTCGACGGGGCGTTTTGAGTTCTCAGCACCCTCCACGCGGATGGTGAGCTTTTTGACCTCCCCGGCAGCATTTAACAACAGTGATCTCCCTTTCTTTTTGAGTTCATCTTCTGAAAATTCGGTTGCTTTCTCCTTTTGTTGATCCCAAAAGGCCTTTGCGGTGATCCGCTCAATCGTCTCCAGAGCGGTGAACATTTCCTCGACAGAATCGGGGGCCAGGTATTCATATTCAAGGTATTGCGTTCTGTCGGTCCTTTTATCGCGGTGGGGATGTTTCCATGAATTGCGCGCCAGCGCATACATGTTGTACAAAAACCAGTAGCCCGGCATGATCAGCAGCTTATCGCGGCTCACGTCGTTGATCACAAGAGAAAAGGGAAAACTGAGGTTGATCTCGTAAGGATAATCTCCCTTGGCGACGAGCGCGAAAGTAGCGAACCTTGAGTTGTGCTTCAAACTGACACAGAGTCCGGGCCAGAAACCCCTTCCTGCAATGATCTCCCCATCGGCGCCCCGGGAGTTGTGATTGGATCCGATGGTGGCGCCGGCCGCCATGTTACTTTGGCCCGTGACGAGTGCGGCGCAGAGGAACGAATTATTATGATGTTGTTCATGGGCGGGGAAAATAAGCGAATTGAGTACCTCGCAACAGGAGACTGTCGCATTGCTCCCCATATAGGAATTGATCAGGCGCGCGCCATATTTCAGGTTGGAATGGGAGGCCATCATGAAACGCACCGCCTTCACTCCGTAGAAAATGCGGCATCCATAACCGACGATGCCGTTCACCAGTTCACAGCCTTCCCCGATCTGGGTGGTCGCGTCCGGTGAGCTGTTGATGGTGAGGTTTTTGATCTTGTTGGCGCCTTTCAGGTAAGCGTCGCTGCCAATGTTGGTGTCTTTAATAATCTTACAGTTTTTGAGGATGCTCCTGTCACCCACCATGCCGTAATAACCACGCCGCGGATCGAATTTATTTTCGGTGAATTTCCTGAATTTTCGCAGCAGCGGCTCATCTTCCCGGTATTTGCTCCAGAGAAAGGCATCGCCTGGCAGCATGCCCTCGAAGGGCAAGACCTTCCTGCCGCCGTTCTCATTGCATATTTCCAACCATATCCTTACTTTCTCATCTTCTCCCTCCTTGAGGATGCCATTGCCAAACTTGGAATGCGGGGAAACGCTCATCTCATTCACATTCACGATAATCGTTTCATTGCCGATGATGTAATGGGACATGAAATTCACATTATCGACCACGACGTTATCGCCAAAATCGCAGGAACAGATGGTGCTGTTGTAAAGTCCCACGGGCAGGCGAAGATTATGAAACTCCAGGTAATAAGGCTCCAGCTTTCCTATCCTGACCAACCCGTAAAAATGGCATTGTTTTACGAGTCCCGCGTCAAAGGCCTCGGTGACCAGCACGATGTTCCAGTCATCGGAGGTGTTGTTGTTCCGTACGAGCGTTTCTATTTCGCTGGCAGAAAGATGGCGATAGGACTTTTCGCCGTTTTGCTGGTTGCGGATGTAGTATTCATCTTTACCCCGGGGAAGGTATTTTTTTTCTATGAAGTCATATCCTAATCTCGCGACGGGACTTTTTACGATGTTGTTCATGGGCGTCTGTTTCTCTGTTCGTTTATTCAGCGAATTTACGAAAAGGCAAGAGAAGGATATCTTCTGTATGCATTTATTTTCACTGTACAGGCAGGGCACATGGCAGAACAGGTCCTTTACGCCTGCCAGGAGCCTTAAAAGTCCTTATAATTCCATTCCAAGCTGGTCTATAAAGGAACGGGTCATGTTGTCTATGTCATGGTTGTATGCCGCGATGTAGGCGGAGGTGGCATTTTTCCAGGATTGAAACATTCCCAGCCTGGTATTTTTCTCCTCGTTCTGAACGGATATCTCTCCATTTTTGATTACCTCGCCGTCTTTCAATAATTTATAGGAGACGATCAGATCACTGGTCTCGGGTTGGATGGAAACTTTATCCCAACCAAAACCATAGATGAACCAAATCATATGCGCTTTGTCATCGATGGCAAAGCCGTGCGGCAAGGCTTTGATAGAAAGTTCCAGCTGGCGCCCGTTTAATTTGCGGCTTAATTTCCTTGTTGCCTGCCCATAAAGGGTATTGGTGAATTTGTTGATGGGGATGGCCGGATTTAACGAGCAGCTTTTGGTGAATTCGCACTGCCAGTAAAAGAGCAAAGGAAGCACGTTGCTAATGGTGGACTGCGTGGTTGAAATGTCCTTTGAGGAAGTGGCCATGGAGGAGGTTATCTTTATAGCATCATGATTTTTCCTTGTCACCGCCGGTATCCTGTTGCCATATTGTCTTGCCACGTATTTATCCAACCTCCTGGAGGTCAGGCATCCTGAGAGCAGTATCATGAGTGTTAAGATGAAAGCCGGGCGGGCGTATGGAAGAAGAGAATTTTTTAAAACCATTATATTTATTTTTAAAGCAGTGAGAATGGGGTAAGGGCATGTCTTCAAACAGATGATCCGAACGCCGGCAATCGTGTAAGCATGCATTTTCAGCGTCGGAGCTCCTGTAACCCATCCTGTACGTCTGGTGATTACCTTGCTTCATGAGCGAAGGATTTCCTGCCAGCGCCGCCAAACGCCGGACAGATGCGTCCGGCTGAAATGCCACTTTTTTGATGTAAAAGGTAAAGGGTAAGGGATGGTTTTTTTATTTAAACAGGAGACTATGACAAGGAAACGCGTGGCGGTCCGGCATCCTGTATGCCATGGGTAAGCAGAACTCTCATCGTAGCAAGGTTAAAGATGGGGTAGGAGAATCATCTCCCGAGGGGCTAATATAATCCTGTTTTTTTTGTTATCCAAGCTGCTTTTATCTATGGATGAAACGACGGAAAGGTTTCTTAATACCGAAAGGCTATCCGCAAGCATCATAAGATTCTTCCGGTCTGCGTTAAAATGCAGATACGGTGTTTATTCCACTGTGACAGACTTCGCGAGGTTCCGTGGCTTGTCAACATCCAGTCCTTTCAGTACGCCGATATGATAGGCGAGTAGTTGCAAGGGAATGACATTGATCAGGGGGGCGACTAATTCATCGGCGGAGGGCACTTCTATCACATCATCGGCCATCGGAGGAATGTTGGTATCTCCTTGCGTTACAACGGCAATCACTTTCCCTTTTCGTGCCTTTACCTCCTGGATATTGGAGACGATCTTTTCATAATAGGCGTCTTTGGTGGCCACGAACACTACCGGCAGGTTTTCATCCACCAGGGCGATGGGGCCATGTTTCATTTCCGCGGCAGGATAGCCTTCCGCATGAATGTAGGATATCTCTTTAAGCTTCAATGCTCCTTCGAGTGCTACCGGGAAATTGTATCCCCTGCCCAGGTAAAGAAAGTCACGGGCGTCTTTGTATTTTTCTGCGATTTGCTTTATCTGTTCATTGAGTTGCAGCGCTTCTTCCACTTTTTCGGGAACCGCTTCCAGCTCATCGAGCAATTGCTGATAGCGCTTTTGGTTGATCTCGCCTTTTTCATAACCTATTTTAAGGGCGATCAGGCAAAGTACGGCGAGCTGGGCAGTAAACGCCTTGGTGCTTGCCACCCCTATTTCCGGTCCCGCGTGTGTATAGGCGCCCGCGTCAGAGATCCTGGCGAGGGAGGACCCCACTACATTGCATACACCGAAAATAACCGCTTTTTGTTCTTTGGCGCTCTCAATCGCCACGAGTGTATCCGCCGTTTCGCCCGATTGGGAGATGGCAACAATGACATCACCTTCATGGATAACAGGATTGCGGTAACGGAACTCCGAGGCGTATTCCACCTCCACCGGAATGCGGCAAAGCTCTTCGAAGGTATATTCGGCTACCAACCCGGCATGCCAGGACGTGCCGCAGGCCACGATGATGATGCGTTTGGCTTCTTTGAATTGATTAATGTATTCCCGGATGCCACCGAGCGTTAATTCACCTTTCCTGGCGTCCAGCCTGCCTCTCAGTGAGTCAAAAATGGTCTGGGGTTGTTCAAAGATCTCCTTGAGCATGAAATGATCATAGCCGCCTTTCTCAATGGCGGTCAGTTCAATGTCCAGCTTTTGGATGTAGGGTGTTTGTATTTCGTTGGAAATATTTTTTAAGATAAGTTCATCGGCCTTTACAATGGCGATCTCGTAATCGTTGACAAATACCACTTCCCTGGTATATTCCACGATGGGAGAGGCGTCCGAGGCCAGGAAATGTTCTCCCTTTCCAATGCCGATCACCAGCGGGCTTCCTTTGCGTGCGGCAATGATGGTATCGGGATTATCTTCATCGAGCAGCACGAGCACATAAGCGCCCACCACCCGTTTCAATGCGATGCGCAGGGCTTCTTCCACTGAACAATCGTTGTTCTTTCTAATTTCTTCGATAAAATGAACCAGCACCTCCGTATCGGTATCGCTTTCAAAAGCATGCCCTTTATTGATCAGCTCTTTTTTGAGCTGGACATAATTTTCGATGATGCCGTTGTGTACAATGGCTATTTTCCCATCACCTGAAGTATGCGGATGTGCATTCTTATCACTGGGTGCACCATGGGTGGCCCAGCGGGTATGGCCGATGCCGGTATGCCCGTGGAGGTCCTCACCAATCAGGGCATCTTCCAGGTCGGCTACTTTTCCTTTCTTTTTATAGACACGCAGTCCGTTGTTGAGCAGGGCCACCCCCGCGCTGTCATACCCACGGTATTCGAGTCTCTTGAGTCCTTTTAAGATTACAGGATAAGCCTGTTTTTCGCCGATATAAGCTACGATTCCACACATTGATGACGATTCCTTTTTATTATAAAATGGTTACAAATATAAGCGCAGTTGGCCAAAGATTAAAAGATACACAGGAATTTGCTTTCTGTAAGGCCATTTGCCGGTCAGACGGTGGTGTCGTAACAGGGTAAGCAGGCCGTCTGGAGATGTGGTAGTTCCTTCTCCTCCCAGATTCCTTTCTCATAAATAGAAATACCCTTCCATGGAAGGGTAGGGAATGATTGCCTACGATGGCATTATTTGCCGTTTGAGTCGCTCACTTTTACTTTCACATCTTTTGTCTCCACCTGGGTTCCGCTTTTTCCAACGCTGACGTTGGCTTTGCCGGTTTGTACGCTGGCTCCATTTTTCCCCACGCTAATACTGGTGGTATCCTTTTTTGCGGGCGCCGGAGAGGTTTGCGCTGTGCCGACGGCAGCATGATCCGATGATGTGTCGTTTTGTGTCTTGCCATTCCCGCAGGAAGTCATGGCGACGATCAATGCGGTAGCGATACCGACGGAAAATTGTGTTTTCATGATTGTATTGTTATTGTGGTCGATGAGATCGTGCAATACTTTGGCCCTGGGCTAAAGGCACCGGTTACACGTCCTTCCTTAAGATCTTTTTTCTATAGCCAGTGCGTGATCAGATCACCGATGAAATATCCCACCACTGCAACTCCTATGCCAACAATGAACATCTCCAGCCCACTGCGCCATAAACTACGTCCGGTGAAAAGACTTCGCGTGGCACCCACGCCAAAATGTGCCGTCATGGCTAAGACAAAGGCGAGAATGATGGCGGTTTCACCCTTCCAAATGAAAAACGGCAGCACCGGGATAAAGGCCCCGATAGCGGTCGCTGTTCCTGTGAGCCAGGCTTCTTTCAACGGTTTGATGGCCACCGAAGAAATACCCAGCTCCTCATGCACTTTCTCTTCGAGTGCTTTGGCGGGGTCTTTCATTACCTCGGACGCCATCTGCCGTGCAGTGACTTCATCCATGCCTTTGGACTGGTAAATGACGGATAATTCTTCTTCTTCAAGCTCCGGCATCAACCTGATCTCCTCGGCTTCCATAGCGATCTCATGATCATATACTTCCTGCTCACTTTTAGCAGCCAGATAGCCGGAAGCGCCCATGGATAGCGCATCAGCGATCAGTCCGGCGGCTCCCGATACCAAAATGAAATGGTCACTGACCCTGGCGCCGATGACCCCTGCGATCAATCCGAAATTCGCCGTGAGCCCGTCGTTGAAACCGTATACCACATTGCGAAGAATACCACCGGAGCCGGTTTGATGCCAGGGCTCGTTTTCGCGGCCCATAAGTGTATTTAAGCTCTGGGCGTGGCCTGCGGAATCCCTGGCCAGTCTGATGGCGATGTCGCGTGTAGGTGTATCCCTGGATCGTTTATAGAGTTGCAGATAGGATTTCACTTCATTTCCCTCCTCACGAAGCATGATCTCCCGAAGCCATGTGATACCCAGCGTACCCGTCAGGGAGGCCATGATCCTCGCTTTCACAGAAGGCTTTCCGGCGTGGTATTTTACCTGTTCCTGATCGAGTAGGGAAGCCCAGGCTTCCACGTGCTTTTGTTCGATGTTTTTTAATTTCCCGTAGCTTTCTCTTTCGTTTGTATTATTTGTTTTCTGCTCCAGGAGGGCATATAAATACGCTGCATCGATCTCCTCCTGCAGATGATGAAGCCATATCTTGTGTTTCTTATCTAAATTGTCCATAAGAGATAAAAGTAAGATAAATTGGTCTCATGTAAATACAGAAGATGGAAAATTGGGGGTGCTTCCGGTAAAAATGTCTTGTTTGTTTTAGTTGAGTTCCATCAGGATGAAAGCTGTAAGGGAAAAGAGGTAAAGAAAAGGGTTTATGCAGGTGTGTTGACTGACGGCGTGGGTTACGGTACCGGTGCGTTTGGACTTTTCCTTTCCGGGGCTGACCTGACCTGACCGGACGGATTTTTCTAAGTGGCTGTGTATTTATTTTGCTGTTATTATGGGGAAAACAGGGGAATAAGTCTTATTTTTCACTCATGTTTGATAATTTTGAAGCAAATAACTGGTAGATGCAACGATCCCTGGCCGATGAAAATTACCTGAAGGCAGTATTCCATTTATCCGGAGATAATGCCGCTCCCGTCACTACCGGGCTGTTGGCAGAATACCTCAATGTAAGCGCTGCCTCGGTCACCGATAAGATGAAACGGCTGAAAGATAAAGGTTATGTGCAGTATCAGAAATCCAAGGGTGTGCTGCTCAGCAAGGACGGACGGAAAATAGCCTTGTCGGTTATCAGAAAGCACCGGCTATGGGAGCAGTTCCTGGTAGAGGTCCTGGCATTTAAGTGGGATGAAGTGCATGATATAGCCGAACAGCTGGAGCATATCGACTCAGACGAATTAATAGGGCGTATCGACCACTATCTGGGTTATCCCACTGCGGATCCTCACGGGGACCCGATCCCCGACGAGAAGGGAAAAATAGATGAACCGCATCTGCATCACCTGGGAGAAGTGATGGTAGGCACTACTGTTCGTATCGCTGCGGTGGCTAACCATGACCCCGAGTTCCTGAAGTTCCTGGACAAAAAAGGGCTTGTCCTTCATCGTGAAATTACCCTGAAGACCCGTGAGGCGTATGACGGAACACTCACATTGTTGATGGCGGAAAGAAAACCGGTCATCCTGAGCGGGCAGGTAGCACGGCAGATCTGGGTCACGCAGGGATGAAACGGGCTGCTCCTTTATGCTGCCTATTTTTGCTGCTTCAATTTGCGAACAAAATGTATGTGGTGAGCATCACTTTCACACACCTCAATTTCAAAATCAGATTTACAGGCAATCAGTCGCATAATAGACTTCATGTCATTATCTAAATCGCCCAGGAGCATCTTTTTGCGATACTAGCAAACAAAGATCAGATGGCATTTTAAGTAATGCTTTGAAGGCCATTTTGTTGTTTCTTCTCCTTCATGTAATGGCAATGGTTTAACATACATCGATAAAAGTTTGTCATGAAGAGAATCTGGCTGGTTTATCGTTGTTGCCTGTGCGTTTTATCTCAGAGTGCTTATGGGCAATCATCCAGCTCTTTGAAAAAGCAATATTTTTTAATAGCCCATAGGAGCGGCATTGTCGATAGTGTTTATACGGAGGACAGCCAACCTGCACTGGAGGCTGCCACACAAAAGGGTTACTATATGGTGGAGGTAGACTTAAGGCTTGCAAAGGACAGCATTTTTATTATCCAGCACGCCCCTACATTTAAGCGCTATTATGGGGTGGATAAACTGATATCTTCTATGGGCTGGCAAGAGATCAGTATGCTACGTAGTTCGGAAGGAGGAAGTAAAGTGCTCCAATTTGAAGATATACTGAAGCTTTGCAGGGGAAAATACAATTGATGATCGATAACAAGATCAAAGGTAAAGATTCCGTATTATTTACTAAATTAGTGGATCTTTTGAAAGCATACGGACTGCAAAGACAGTGATTGGCACAGAAGAATCAACCCCATTT
>DASULB010000173.1:0-5981 GCA_036278455.1 Chitinophagaceae bacterium
TTGCCATGTTGGAAATAAATTCCAGCGAGATGCCGCTGAGCGCGCCGGTCACCGCGCTGCGATCCTTTGGGTCGAGATGATGGCGGATAAAATAAAGGGTGATGGCGCGGTACATGGCGCCGCTGTCAATGTAGGTATAATGAAGACACGAGGCCAGTTGCCTTGCCAGCGTGCTTTTACCGCAGGCGGAATAACCATCGATAGCGATGACGATTTTTTTCATAACAGTCTCGAGTGGACGTGGAGATTTTGTGTTTTTTGCATTCAGGATTGAAACCCACTTTTAATAGCCGTCATTTGTCCGGCTGCCTCACGACCGGTTCATGATCATGGTCTTGGTCTTGGTTTGGCGGGCAAAAGTATAAAAAAAGCCCCGTATTCATCGCAGGTAATCAATCATTACCGGTTGTGATACGAGGCTCTTTTCTTCAGTAAACTGTTTGTTTATGACGCTTCCGATTTCTCAGACTTATTGCTCTTGGAAGGGTTTTTAAGGGTGAAAATGAGTTTTGTCTTTTCTTTGTTCAGATCGGCTGCCACCACATCACCGTTCTTGACATGCATGCTCAGGATCTCATCGGCCAGCGGATCTTCGAGGTACTTCTGGATCGCCCTGTGAAGCGGCCTGGCACCAAATTGTATGTCATAGCCTTTATCGGCGATGAATCCTTTGGCTTCGGTGGTCAGTTCCAGTTCGAATCCCAGCGTGTGCATGCGTTTTAACACATCTTTCATCAGGATGTCGATGATCTCGTAGATGTTTTCCTTGTCAAGCGCATTGAAGATGACAACGTCGTCGATCCTGTTCAGGAATTCCGGCGAGAAGGTCTTTTTCAACGACTTTTCAATGACGGCCTTTGTCAGTTCATCCTCGTTGGTGGTCCTGGCGGCAGTAGCGAAACCGACACCGGCCCCAAAATCCTTCAGCTGTCTTACACCGATGTTGGAGGTCATGATGATGATGGAGTTTTTAAAATCCACCTTTCTACCCAGCCCGTCGGTGAGAATGCCGTCATCCAGCACCTGCAACAGGATATTAAAAATATCGGGATGCGCTTTTTCGATCTCATCCAGCAGCACCACGGAGTAAGGTTTTCTCCTGACCCTTTCTGTCAGTTGGCCGCCTTCTTCATACCCCACATACCCCGGAGGCGCGCCGATCAGGCGGCTTACGGAGAATTTTTCCATGTATTCGCTCATGTCGATGCGGATGAGCGAATCCTCCGAATCAAAGAGATAGCGGGCCAGTGTGCGGGCGAGCTCGGTCTTGCCGACGCCCGTGGGACCGAGAAAGATAAAGCTGCCGATGGGCTTTTTAGGGTCTTTCAGGCCCACCCTGTTGCGCTGAATGGCTTTCACCACTTTGGCGATGGCGTCTTCCTGTCCTACGACGGAGAGTTTCAGGTCGTCGTCCATATGACGCAGTTTTTCCGATTCTGCCTGTACCATCCGTTTTACAGGGATGCCCGTCATCATGCTCACCACCTCGGCGATATCCTCCTCTTCAATGGGGTAACGCTTGTGCTTTACCTCTTCCTCCCATTCGGCCTTGGCTTTCTCCAGCTCCTCTCCGAGCTTTTTTTCCTTATCACGCAGGGAAGCTGCCTCTTCAAAGCGCTGGCTTTTGACTACCTGGTTTTTCTCTACCTTGATATCCTCGATCTGCTTTTCAAGCCCCAGAATATTCTCGGGCACGTTGATATTTTTGAGGTGCACTCTTGCGCCTACCTCGTCCAGCACATCAATGGCCTTGTCGGGAAGCAACCTGTCGGTCATGTAGCGGTCGCTCAGTTTTACGCACGCCCCTACCGCTTCATCACTATAGGTGACATTATGGTAATCCTCGTATTTGGATTTGATGTTGGTCAGGATCTGAACGGTCTCCTCTATGGTCGGCGGTTCCACCATTACCTTCTGGAAGCGGCGATCGAGCGCGCCGTCCTTCTCTATGTATTTGCGGTATTCATCCAATGTGGAGGCTCCGATACATTGCAATTCCCCTCTTGAAAGGGCCGGTTTGAAGATGTTGGAAGCATCCAGAGATCCCGAGGCGCCACCGGCGCCGACGATGGTATGGATCTCGTCGATAAACAGGATGACATCCCGGTTCTTCTCCAGCTCATTCATGATGGCTTTCATGCGTTCCTCAAACTGCCCGCGGTATTTGGTGCCAGCCACCAGCGCAGCCAGATCCAGGCTTACCACGCGCTTGTCAAAAAGTACGCGGGAAACCTTTTTTTGAACGATGCGCAGGGCCAGCCCTTCTACGATAGCCGTTTTACCCACGCCGGGCTCTCCGATCAGGATCGGGTTGTTCTTTTTCCGGCGGGAGAGGATCTGTGAAACCCTTTCAATCTCCCGCTCCCGGCCCACGATGGGGTCCAGGCTGTCGGTTTCGGCCAGTTTGGTAATGTCGCGTCCGAAATTATCGAGTACCGGCGTCTTGGACTTGGCGTTGGTGTGACGCGAACGTGAATAGCTTTTGCGCTCTTCTTCAAATTCCTCCTCGCTGGGGTCATCGGTGAATTCCGCCTTGGGATCCGAGGCGACGATGTTCAGCTCTTCCTTAAAGGTTTCGTAGTCCACATCGAATTGCTGAAGGATCTGGGTGCAGACGTTTTCCTTGTTTTTCAGAATGGATAACATCAGGTGTTCCGTCTCTACGGTTGGGCTCTTCAGTGCCTTGGCTTCAAGGACGGTCACCCGGATCACTTTTTCAGCTTGCTTGGTCAGGGGAAGGCTGTTAATGTTGGCTATGTTCTTTCCTGCCTTGTCTTTTACAGCAAGTTCCACTTCCTTTCTTAGTTCAAACAAATTTACATTCAGTGATTTTAATATCAGGATCGCTTTGCCCTCTCCTTCCCGGATCATGCCGAGAAGCAGGTGTTCTGTTCCAATAAAATCATTTCCCAGCCTGAGGGCTTCCTCCCTGCTGAAAGAAATGATCTCCCGAACTTGTGGTGAAAAACTTTGGTCCATTATGAGCTCCTTATGGTTTTTAACTTGACCTGCATTCCTACAATATTAGGAAATAAATCTGATTCGTCCGATTTTGTTTCATGACAGGTCGCTTTGGGTATTTAAATAAACGAAAACGGCGAATAAACGGTTGCTAAAGGTTTTGTTAAAAGGATTTCAGTCTGCTGTTTCAAGGTCCGCTTATTCCGCATTATCTTCGCAATGTTACAAAATACTACGACATAATGTTTGTCAAAATTGATACCAAAGAACATTTCAGGATTTTCAGCCTTACGGTGCCTTCCGTTCATGCTAATATGGCAGATGAACTGCGGGAGTCACTGCTTGATGGACTGGCGGTGCCGCCGCGGGACATCATATTAGACCTGGGGGATGTAACGCAGATGGATACCGCCATCCTCGCGGTGCTCGAAGACGTGGGAGCCGCCGCCGAAGCCGGGAAGGCGTCTTTTGTCCTGACGGAGATCACCCCGTCCCTGGCAGGCATTTTCAAAGCCCCGCTGGCATCCCGCCGGTTAAACGCTGCCAGAACCCTGACAGAGGCCATCGACCTGGTCATGATGGAGCGATTGGAGCGCGAATGGTCAATGCCGGATGAGGATTCTGAGGGTTGATCATCGCTGAGAAAGGCCTGGATCACCTGGTGAGGCCCGGCTTTTGCCCAGCTTCCGCCAACTTCATCCCGTGGCAGAAGAAAGCACTAACGATTTTTTTACAAGGGTAAATCGCGCTTTTTACCTGTTTTTTCGCACCTTTGGGGCCGCATTTTGGCGCTTGTTCCGGATTGGCTATGCCATATTGTCAAATTTTTTAATTTAACCGATGAATTTTGCGGTAACCATCTTGGGAAATAATTCAGCGTTGCCTGCCCATGGGAGGCATCCCACTTCGCAGGTCGTGACCTTTCATGACCGGCGTTACCTCGTGGATTGCGGTGAAGGCACCCAGATGCAGATGAGTCTTTATAAGATCCGCCGCAGCAGGATCAACCATATTTTCATCAGTCATTTACATGGCGACCATTATTTCGGATTGATGGGGCTGATCAACAGCTATGGTTTGCAAAACAGGACCAGGCCCTTAACCATTTTCGCCCCCGCGCCGCTGGAGAAGATCCTTCAGCTGCAGCTTGACTGCGCCCATACGGAGTTGCCTTATGATCTGCGGTTTATTCCTTTGGAGTCCGGGAAAGAAGGGATCATCCTGGAGGAGGAGGACCTGGTGGTGGAAGCTTTCCCCACGGATCACCGGATTCCGTGTTTTGGTTTTTTGTTCAGGGAGGCGCACCGGAAGCGGAAACTGAATCCGGTGGAAGCGGAGCACCATGGCGTCCCCTCCGCCTTTTTTCACCGCTTGCAGGACGGTGAGGATTATATCAATGCGCAGGGGGAAACGATTCCCAACACATGGGTAACCTACGCACCCACTGCCGCGAGAAGCTATGCTTTTTGCGCGGATACCCGCTATGACGAAAGATTGCTCTCCTACATTTCGGGATGCGATCTGATTTACCATGAAACCACTTACCTCCATGAGCTGGCGGATAAGGCACGGGACCGTTATCACAGCACCAGTGTTCAGGCGGCCACCCTGGCGCGCAAAGCCGGCGTTAAAAGACTGCTGATCGGTCATTTTTCTTCCAAGTATGAGACCACCGAGCACTTCCTGGAGGAATGCCTGCCGGTATTCCCCCGTACAGAACTCGCCGCAGAGGGAACGACTTATCTGGTATAGGAAGCATTTTGGTCCCTGCTGCCCTTTCGGGACCAGCCTTCCCGGGCATTTCTACTTTCAGGTATGGTCTGCCCGAACCACTTGTAAAACACGGAGTTAATCATTTGATTAAATATTTTGTTTAAATCAAAGATATCTTTTTATATTTGGGACTGGCTTTGGAAGGAAAAGAAGGAGATAAAGCGCATGAAAAAGAAAAATACGGGGATTGATCTTTCCACGGAGGAAAAAATAAAGCAGGCGGCGCGCCAGGTTTTCACCAGAAAAGGTTACGCCGCTACCAGGACACGGGATATCGCGGAGGAAGCGGGCATCAACCTGGCGCTGCTCAACTATTATTTCCGGAGCAAGGAAAAATTGTTCGGCGAGGTAATGGGAGAAAAGGTGCAAGAGCTCTTCGGGGTATTGATACCGGTAATGAACGATCCGTCTACGAGTCTGGAAGCAAAGATCGAACGGATCGTGTCCAACTATATCGACATGATCCTGAAAAATCCTGACCTGCCGATTTTTGTGCTGAGCGAACTGAAAGGACACCCCGATAAGATCAAAAAGGTATTGCCCGTTGGCGAAATTATTCCCCACGCAAGTTTCATTGACCAGTTGCGGAAAAAGAGGCCTGACATCAACCCTTTTCATTTTTTATTGAACCTCCTGGGCATGACGGTATTCCCGTTTATTGTCATGACGGCCCTGGACGCGATCGGTCTAATGAAACGTTCTGAATTCGAGGCCATCATCCAGGAGAGAAAACGGCTCATCCCGCTTTGGGCGAAAGCCATGTTAAAAGCGAAGTAGTTTTTTTTGAACCTGGATTAAACAAACGATTAAAACACATGAATAAAAAATGAAAAAACTCCTGACAAGCTGCTTTTTGTTTGCAGGCATATGGGCCGCATCCGGGCAAACGAAATCCATTACCCTGGACAGTTGTTACCTCCTGGCCAAACAAAATTATCCACAAGTGAAACGGTATGCTCTCATCGCCCGGACGGGGGACCTTTCCCTGCAAAACCTGGCAAAAGGCTATTTGCCCCGGATCGCGGTGAACGGACAGGCGACCTATCAATCCGATGTGACATCAATCCCTATTAAGATACCCGGCACCGTAATACCGCAGCCTGATAAAGACCAGTATAAGCTCTATGCCGAGATAAGCGAAACCCTGTACGACGGAGGTTTCATTCGGCAACAAAAAAAACTGACAGCCGCGCAGACCGCATTGGAACAACAGCGCCTGTCAGTGCAACTCTATGCACTTAAGGACC
>DASULB010000174.1:0-7327 GCA_036278455.1 Chitinophagaceae bacterium
AAGTGTGACGATTCAGGGGAATGACCTTGACCTGACGGACAAGCCGCTGATCACGGGTGTGGGCGGTACCGCACATAAGGCACTGTTCTATGTGACAGCGCCCAATGTGACGATCCGGAATTTCCATCTCCAGTTTGCCGAACAGGACGCCAATACGCCGGCATCTGTTACTTCTTACGGTATCCTTACCGGTGACAACGGCACCTTTGATAACCTGACGATCGCAGATAACCTGATCGAGGGTACCGGCTCTACCTACGTATTTAACAGCTATGGCATCTTTACCGGTTCGGCCAGCGGTTCCGCGAGCGACAAGGTAACCATTGTGCGCAACACCATAGGACATACCGGGACAGGTAATGCCCTGGGCAGGGCGATCCGCACCTGGCATACCTATGGCACCATCGGCGGCAGCGCAGCCGATAAGAACACCCTGAAGGGCTTTTACGCTTCGGTGCAGAATGGTGTCCCGGGTGGCCTGGGTGCAATGAATATCTCCTACAATACATTACAGGGTAAAATCGAAATGAATACCCCGGCGGCTGGGACCCATAAGATCGCGCATAACACCATCACCAGCGGCGGCACCACAGACGCCGGCGGAGAGACAGCAGCTGAGCGCCAGCCGGCCTTAATTGAGGTCATTTCCTCCACGACACCTTCAGCCTCCATTTTGATAAACAACAACACGCTGAATGACTTTCAGATGTACGGTGTCGCAGTATTTGCTTCCGACAACGTGCGCATTGAAGGAAACACCTTCAATCCCCTGCAGAATACTACCGGTTTTAAAGCGCTGTATTTTGATACCAAAACAACCAACAGCGGCTCGATGGCTGCCCAAACCTTCAAGAACCTGAAGATCACAGGCAACCAGTTTAACGGTTCCGGTGTCGCCGGGGGCATGGGCCTGGCATTTGCCAATTCGAACGGCGCCGCGGGTACGGCACCCCTGACCGGCATTGTCATTGGCGGCGCGGGAGCGGATGCCAATACTTTCTCGGGGGATATCAAGACCTATATCAGTTTGAGTGGTAATGCAGGCCCTTCCGATGGGATTGACCCCTGGAAAACCACTTCGGAGTATTACAGCGGAACAGCGACCACTACGGCATTTCCGTTTAGTTCCGATATGGATGCCACCGGGAATAAATTCGGAAATGTGGAACCCGCCACGGCCACGAATACCGATCTCTACGCCCTGGAGGCGAAAATCAGTCATGGGATTGATGACGGGGTGACCGGCTTTGTGACCGTCAAGGCTAAAATGGCCTTCCCATCCACGGTCACCGAAACACAGAATGCTTTTACCGTGGTGCCTGACGAGAATTATACCGTATTGGTCAAAGCGGGCACGGATTTATCTGCTACCACCCTTACGGCGACAAAAGACATCACGCTAGGCTCTGAAGACGCCTCCATCAGCCTGGATGGTATTACGATGAATGGCGCCGGGAAAACCCTGACCTTAGGGAAGCCGGTGACGCTTTCAGGCGCGGTTGACCTGGTAAAGGGCGTAATCGCTACCACAAAAACGAACATCCTTACCTTAACAACCACCGGTACCTTTTCCGCGCCCGTAACCGATGCTTATATTGACGGACCGGTGAGAAAATTTGGAGCGGGCAACTGTATCTTCCCCGTGGGTAAAGGAGGAACCTCTGCTCCTCTAAAGTTAATCTCAATATTAGAACCCAATGTTGCCGTTACGGCGGAATATTTTAACACGGCGTATAAAAATTTAACTCACTCAGCACCGCTTAGCGGTGTGAGTCACAGGGAATATTGGACATTTTCCACTACATCAGATGATTTACCGGAGATTCTTTTAGGAAGTTTTGACCTTTCCGCCAGTGGTATTTCAGATATCACTCAGGTTGTTTGCGCTGAAGCTGATCCCATTGGCGGTGGATTCTTCTCGCTGGGGAGCCTTCCCCTTAACAGCACGGATAACCCTTTATATGTCGGAGGAGTCACCCATTCATTCCCGATAGTATCAGGACCTGTCGCAATTTATACTTTTGGAGCAACGGGTGCGCAAGATTTTATGACTACCAACCTCAGCAGCGTCGTTATGCCGGCGGACGGTCATTATAAGGTGGGCGATGTGCTGACTTTCATCGTACATTTCAGTACGGATGTAACGGTGGGCGGCTCACCCAAGCTTGATTTTAAGCTGGGGACCTCATCGGTTTCGGCAGGGGAGACGGCGACCGCGGGTGACTCAATCGTTTTTCAGTATACGGTCAAGGACGGCGATCTGGACAATGATGGATTGAACGCCGGTGATATTACCGGCCTGGATTTAAACGGTGGCAGCATCAAAGACGCTGCATTAAAAAATGCAGTCATCGATATAAACGGCGTTACGGGCGGGGCCGGTGTACGGGTTGACGGTATCAGGCCGGTCATCAGCAACGTCACCATACCGAATCAGGCAATGAACGTGGGCAATACGGTGGTCGCCACCATCACAACAGCCACGGATCCCGATACCTATACCTTATCGGGCGGTACCATCGGCGGCTTTGCCTTGTCTAACCTCTCGAAGGTGGACGATACGCACTATACCGCTGCCTTTACCATCAAGAGCGGATCAAGCGGATATCCCGCAGGCGATCCTGTCCCCGTGAATATTACGTTAAAGGACCCGGCGGGAAACCAGGGTCTCTATACTGACCCCATCATACAAAGCGGGGATCCGATCGACGGGGATGTTCCCGGAATTATCAATGTGGACCTGCCGACCAGCAAGAGCTATGCTGCCGGAGAGATGCTGGAGTTCAAAGTGCACTATACGGAGAATGTAACGGTTACGGGCATCCCTGTTCTGAGCCTCACCATAGGAAGCATGCAGGTGACCGCGTCTTATGTAAACGGTACAGGGAGCGATGCGCTGGAATTTAGCTATACGATACTACCTGGTGAACTGGATAATGATGGCATCACGGTGAATGCCATCAGCGGACTCATTGCCGATAACGCCGGTAATGCTGCCGATAATACCCTGAGCGCAGCCGCCGTGGGTTCTACGACAGGGATACTGGTGGACGCGGTGAGACCCACCGTCACTTCGGTGGATGCCCCTGCAGACAAGATATACAGGACGGGGGAGTCCCTGACCTTTACGGTGAATTTCAGTGAACCTGTTATTGTCACCGGTGGGGACGCCACCCTGAAGCTGACCATTGGCAGCACCTCAAGGGATGCGGCTTATGTTTCCAGCAGTGGCGGTTCGATGACCTTTGACTATACAGTCCAGGTGGGGGATTTGGATCTCGATGGTATTGAGGTAAATGCCATGTCCTTTAACAGTACAGCGGTAAAAGATATGGCAGATAATGAAGCGATTCCTTTATTGAACGGGGTAGGAGCCACTACCGGTGTGCAGGTGGATGCTTTGTTACCGGTAATTAGCGCTGGCCAGAAATTTACCGTGCCGGAAAACAGTGCGGTGGGTACCGCCGTCGGAACGGTGGTTACGACAAAACCAGAGTCTTCAAAATCGCCGGAGTGGACGATTACCGGCGGCAATACCAGCGATGCTTTTACCATCGATAAAACTACCGGGGCCATCACGGTCAATAATACAGCGGCGCTGGATTATGAAACGACCGCTGTTTATACCTTGACCCTGACGGTAAGTGATGTGAATGGCACTTCTGCACCGGAGGATGTAACCATCACCATAGGGGATGTGGACGATATCCCCACCGGTATATCCCTGGACAATATGGAGATCAATGAAGGCAATGTCTCCGGGGCTGTAATCGGTAAGTTCTCTGCTACGGATGAAGATGCCGGTTCCACCTTTAATTATACACTGGTTTCAGGTACCGGCGACGCGGGTAACACTTCCTTTAGTATTGAAGGTGATCAGTTAAAAGCGGCCGAAGTTTTTGATTTTGAAACAAAATCTTCCTACACGATCCGGGTGAGGGTTACCGATGACGGCGGATTATTCCTTGAGAAAATCTTTACCATTACCGTTGGGGATGAGAGTGAGGCCCCGACGGATATCTCCCTGGACAATATGACAATCAATGAGAACAATGTTCCGGGTGCCATCATCGGGTCATTTTCCTCTACAGATGCGGATGCGGGTTCCACTTTTAGCTATGCGCTGGTATCCGGCACCGACGACGCGGATAACGCTTCCTTTAGCGTAGATGCAGCTGGCCAATTGCTGGCGGCGAAGGCTTTTGACTTTGAAAGTCAATCTTCTTACAGCATCCGGGTGAAGAGTACGAATAACAACGGGTTGTCTTTTGAAAAAGCCTTTACCATTTCCATAAAGAACGTGAGTGAGAAGCCGGCCCTGGGTATTATCAACGATATCTCCCTCTGTGGAACCGATCCGGGGACCATTCCGGTTGAAGGGATATCCGGTGGCGGGGTGACCGGTCAGCCCTATACGCTGGCGGTGAAGTCCGACAACGCCCTGTTTGATGATCTGAGCATTACACCCGGTAAAGAGGGGCAAGCCACGATCCATTATAGTCTGAAACCAGATGCGAAAGGCGTGAGCCATATTACGGTCACCGTCACCAATAATGGAGATAAAAACAGTTCCAGCCAGGTCTTTACCCTGACGGTCAACCCGCTGCCGGTGGTCACCATCACGGGTGACACCGATCAGGTATCCAAAGGCGACATTGTACAGCTGCAAGCCTCCGGCGGTGCCACCTATCAGTGGGATGCCGCCGAGGGCATCATCAGCGGTCAGAACGACGCCATCCTGGCTGTACGGGCTATGGCAAAGGCCACTTATCATGTGACGGCCTATTCAGCAGCGGGCTGTAGTGCCGGAAAAGACGCGACCGTAACGATTCAGGATGATTACAAGATGCAGGCCGCCAATATCCTGACACCTAACGGGGATGGCAGGAACGATACCTGGGTAATCAAAAACATTGACAGCTATCCCAATAATGAGGTCAGCATCTTTGATCGCTCCGGAAGGATGATCTACCATAAGAAGGGATACGGCAATGACTGGAACGGCACTGTCAACGGTCGGCCGCTGCATGAAGGCACCTACTATTATGTGATCGATTTTGGCAACGGTAAAAAAATCATAAAAGGCTATATCAGTATCGTCACAAGTGGTTATTGATCGTATCTGATTTTAAGATTTAAAACACTTTATTTAATTCTTCATGATTAAAAATAAAAAACATGAACCTACGGTTAACCGGTTATAAATGTACCCTTTTGTTCGTGTGCACGATGCTGGCCCTGGGTGGACTGCCTCTCATCGGCCAGGCCCAGATTGCGGGCCATACCAGCGGAGAAGTGGACCCACTGGGTGCGCAATATTTTCAAAACCGCTACCTGGGCAATCCTTCCATGGCGGGTATCGATTCGGCGTTAAACATCAATGCTGCTTACCGGGCGCAGATGGGCGGTAGCACACCCGGTGCGCCGCTCACCCAGGCTGTTACCGTGGATGATTACATTGGCAGACATGTAGGGCTGGGTCTCATTGCTTATAACGACCAGGCGGGCCTGTTCAATAAAACGAACATCGCCGTAACCTACGCCTATCATCTGCAGATAGGACAGCGGGGGCAGCAATTGCATTTTGGGCTTTCCCTTACTTACCGGAACGCCCGCATAGATCCTTCCAAGGTGATCGGCGATGAGGGTGATCCTTCCATCGGGAACTATAACAAGCGGACGGATCATTTTGAAAGCGACTTTGGAATGAGCTATACCGATGAACATTGGACACTGCAGGCGGTGCTGCCCAATATCGTCAGCTTCATGGCGCTCTATCCGGACAATATCCGGAACCGCTCCACCTTCTTTACGGCCGCTTCCTACAAGCTCTTTGTGGGAAGCCAGGTCAGCATAGAGCCTGAAGTCGCCTACCGCGGCGTTCAGGGACTGGACAACATCGTGGACATGGGTGCCAACATCGCCTTTTTGAATAACATTGTGAATGTTTTTGCCCTGTACCATACGAGCGGGAATTATTCAGCGGGGGTGGGCCTTCATTATAAATTGATTACCGTACAAATGATCTATAGCTCGCAAACATCGGGATTGAAGAATTACTTTGATGGCAATTATGAGGTGAATGTGGGCTTGAGGCTGTTCAGGCATCAGTAGGCCGTATAAGTGTTGATCGAAGGAGAGGTGAACAAATATACTGCAGCTGAGGGAAGTTTGTTTTATTGATAAAGCCAACAGAGGAGTTAATAAAATTCCCTGGGTTGACAGCGTGAATGCAAAAAGAAAAGCCGCGATGAAAGTGGCAAACAGGGAATATAAAAAGAGTTAACAATGTTTAAAGTTATCCGACCCCTATTATGTAAAATAGCCACCAAGTGCTCCCGCTTCGGAACCGCATTTGATACAGGGGTTAAGAAAAGCGGGAATTTCTGCCTCGGGAGATTGCAGACAAAGACAGGGCATTGGAGCAGGATGAAAAAAGCCACTTACTTCTCCGTGTCCATCCTGTTGTTTGCCGGTTGTTATGCATTTGTGCTGACCAAAACCATCCAGTGGGAAAACCGGCAGACCGCTTTCACGCATGACGCTGCTGCCAGGAAGAATGTGACGGTATCCCGACAGAAGCCCCACGATTCTTTACAGAACCAGTAGCTGTATATCACCCGGGCGATTGAATGTCGTGGTCCCCTGATCGCAAGGGGAATACTGTTCAACTTATGGCGCGATGCTTGTGTTATTAGGTCATTTCGTACAACTTGTGAATAGCAGCCGTTTCTTTTTCTATCGGCTTTCTCATGTCGCCGCTCATCACGATCGCGAATTAAAAGCTAGACCCGTGTTGCCTCTCTGCACCAACTTCGAGTATAAGCGTTTTTCTGTAGGGGAGGGACATGTGCGGATTTCGGATGAAGCTTCAGTGTTCTTTAAAATGCGTTATGGTCATGACCGTGAAGGAGACCAAAGATGATTTATTGAACAGGTGGTTTTTTCAGCGTAAATAATGCGAACAATGCAGCAGACCTGTAGGGATTATGCGCACTTCGCTCCCGGGCTCTTGCTCCCGTTCTTTTTATCCGGTGTAACAAAATTGATTATTGCGACCGCGCAGCATCACCTTATCCCAGTATGAACGATGACCTTAGCCACGCAGACACTTACAATTTATGTACTAACGTATTCTAAACCCTTTTTGGCGCGGAGTTGAATATCTCCCGCATTCTTTCCCTTCAACGTGAGGAGGGCGTATTTAAAGGTTCGCTATTCTAAAGATTCACCGTCAGCAGCGTTACTTTTTCAGCCAAACAGTATCTACCTTGGTAACCTGGCCTGTCTTTACCGAGATGTTATCCAACGTATCATTTTGATAACC
>DASULB010000175.1:0-2781 GCA_036278455.1 Chitinophagaceae bacterium
CATTTCCTGAAAACGCGGTAATATCTGCCGGGGCGGCCGGGCACGGACAATTACCCCTTCATCCACTTCACAGGAATTGGCCAGCCTCAGCGTTGCCCCGGTCGCGATGACCTGGATATTCTTTTCCGACGGTGTCCTGTAGTTGCCGTCCGAAAAAGTGAGGCCCACCTCCCTGATCTTGCCAAGTTCCTCATCCATGAATGGCTTGATCAACCTCAGCAGGGTATCTTTCTCAATGATGCAATCCACGTCCGTACCGAGGAAATAATCATAGGCGGCAGCATTGATGCCGGCATTGGAGGCATCGGCCTTGCTTTTTCCGTTTACCTTGTCGATTACTAACAGCTTGTCATAGGCCATGTCAACCGACTTGAATATTCTTTTCACAGGTTGGGTCTTGATCCGTTCATGGTAGGCAAAGTCCACGGGCACCAGGGAAAATTCGCTGATCAGTTTTTCGAGGGTATCATCGGTGCTCCCGTCGTTAATGATCACCACCTCGAATTTCGGGTAGCTCAGCGTCAACAGAGAACGCACGTTGGAGAGGATCGTCAACCCTTCGTTATAGGCAGGAGCGATGATGGAAATGCCGGGAGCCAGGGGAGACTTCAGCAGCTTATTATAATCCACATAACGGTTTTTCCTTTTGAAAATAAGGACGTTGCGGAGGGACAGAAGGGTTAAAACGGCATACATGAGCAACATGAGGCTGCCGTACAACAATACACATCCTTCGAATGCCGCTGTTACAGTTCTCATAGGAGGATTTAAAACTTGATTAAAGGGTTCATACAATGCTTCAGGATCAACTGGCTTTCGCCGTTCACGCCATTCAGCAGGTCTTTGATCATCTCCTCTGCTTTCCATTCATTGTCGATCAGAGATTTTGCAGCAAGCTTCCGGATATCGAAACTACTGGAATGCATGAATTCATGCTTCAGAAAATCAAGATGGCGGCCGCTGGATATCCTGCCAAGCGCTTTGAGTATCTCCACCTGGCATGACCGGGGCTGGCTCTCATATATTCTGATGAGCTTATCCTCCGCCTGCTCCGCCTTCAGCTTGCCCAGTGCGTTTATCGCTTCAGACCTCAATTCATGGTCCCTGGTGTTCAGCAGCTTGATAACGGACTGTATGGCCGCCAGCTGGTTAAAATGCACGATGAGCCGGAGGCAAAACGAGACTACACCTTTGTTGGGGGAATAGATGATCCAGCGGGCAAAATTGGGTATCGCGAGCCCCGGGGTCGAGGATATCACGCTGAAAAGCTCCACCTGGTCCCACACCAGAAGATGTTCGGTGGCAATATCAAAGAATTTAAAGGGTTCATTGTTGCTCAGCTTGATATAGGCTCTCCTGGCCGCCGCCCTCACGTCCCTGTTCCGGCTGTTGGTCAGGAGAAGCAACAGGGTGTCGGAAACCGGCACCTGCATCTCCGTTACCTCGTTCAGGCCCTGGATCACCTTTTCAACGGACCGCGCTTCGAGCTTTCGGACGCAGAATTTATCCAGATCCAGTAACAGGAACAGTTCGGTTATCTGATCGCCCATCCTGCCGGAGATATTTTTCTTATAGAAGATCAGCCTGTCCACCAGCACCTGCTTTGAGGACCTCTTTTGGAAAAGCCTGTTGTATAAGACAGCATGAACGTGATCCGGGGCAATGGCGCCTGAAACATCCTCACCCTCCTCATCCATGGTAAAAACATGTTCCAGGAGGTGGGCATCTATAATGTCATTCAGCCGGGCATTCTTCTTTGACAGCCGATAGGTGCGATATCTCATCCTAAGCATGGCAAAATAGGCCAAGAAGATGGCAATCGCCGAAAACGCAATTGCTGCAACAGCGAACTTAATAATAGGGGAGGCACTGCCAAAATTTCCCGGAAGGAACCGGGAGGACATCAGGAGCGAAAACAGATGGGGCATGGGTATTCACTTTAGTTTTCCAGGATATATGGTTTTATTCTTATTTTGTTGTGGTGTCCGGCGGATTAAAGCCTGAACCGCCTTCCCTTTCAGGGTTTTTGCCGCCTAAGACGGCCCCGTCTCGCTGTGCTGGGTTACCAGCCTTCTCACCGTAGTCAGCAGTTCAGCCGGCGAAAAAGGCTTTTTCAGGAAATCATCCACTCCCAGCTTAAAGGCGTCTGCCATCACTTCCTCATTGCTGGCATTGGAAATAATAATCACTGAAACCTGCTTCCCTTTATTCCGGCCTTTCACCTTACTGACTATTTCAAGGCCGTTGGCATAGGGTATCATGATATCGGTGATGATCACCTGGAAATTGTAGTCTGCTTCTTCCAGCCTGAGAAGAGCTTCTTTGCCATTGGAGGCGGTTTCTACAGCCATATCCTCTTTAGAAAGCGTTTTTTCTATTATACGCAGGATCAACTCATCATCTTCAATCACCAGAACCCGGTTCATCTTTTCAGTTTATATCATTAAAAGATTAAAAATATAAAATATAACGAAAATAATGTTCGATCAAAAGCCGCGAATCTACCATGTAGTCCGAAAAGGCATTTCCACATAAGACTAACGTCTTTCGCTACCTTGTAAAGGTAACCGGCGAGTTTTTCAAAAAATATTACAATAGTAGCCGCGACCGTGGAAATAGCAGGTTGGGTTTAGTTGATCAGCATCAGTCTGCCCGTAATTTAATCAAACCAAAACAAAAGTACTTCTTTATCCTTAATTTTAATAGGAAATCTTTTAATCCGGTAACCCTGTCCTTTGATGCCCAAAACGCAATAAAACAGGAATGTACAACAAGCATGGA
>DASULB010000176.1:0-5095 GCA_036278455.1 Chitinophagaceae bacterium
CTCCTTTTTGCATATTGAGTTTTACTTTGGTAGAGAAATGGGAAGCGAGGCTATCTTCTATTTTCCTGTATGCGGGTGCAAGGGAAGCTTTTGGCGAAGGTGGGACGGTATGTTTCGCGTTGATGGATATTTTGCGGGCCAAAGCCTCCGTTTGCCGTACGGAAAGGTTGTTTTTAACGATCTCCTTAAAGATAAACAGTTGGCGGTCTACTGTTTCCACACTGATCAGCGCGCGGGCGTGTCCCATCGAGAGGGTGCCCGTGCGTACCGCCGCCTGGATATCAGGCGGGAGTTTGAGCAGGCGCAGGTAGTTGGCAACGGTGCTCCTGTCCTTGCCCATCCGTTCGGCCAGTTGTTCCTGGGTCAGGTCGCATTCATCCAGCAGCCGTTTCAGGCTCAGGGAAATTTCTATGGCGTTGAGGTCTTCGCGTTGCAGGTTTTCCAGGAGCGCCAGCTCGAGCAGCTCCTCATCGTCGGCCTGGCGGATATAGGCCGGGATATCCTTCAGCCCCGCCGCCTTTGACGCCCTCAGCCGCCTTTCACCCGAGATGAGCCTGTATTTTCCCGCGGCCATCCTGCTCACCGTGATGGGCTGGATGATATCATGGAGTTTGATGGACTTGCTCAGTTCCTCCAATGCCTGTTCATTAAAATCCCGCCGTGGTTGCGCAGGATTGATCTGGATCTGGTCCAGGGCCACGCGCTCAATACCCGCGGAGGCGGAAGTCTTTCTTTCGTTCGCCGCCAGCGGTGAGGCCTTCAGGTCCGTATCAATATTCTGCAGCAGGGAACGAATCCCTTTTCCCAGCGCTTCTTTGCCGCCAGAGGCGGACTTTTTATTCGGTTGGTGGCTCATCGTCAATGGCTAAGATTTTATCCTGTTGGTTGATTTTGGTTGCGTCGTTTTTTTGCAGGACCTCCCTGGCAAGGTTTAAATAATTGACGGCCCCATTGCTGTCGGGCTCATATAGAATAGCCGGTTTCCCGAAACTGGGTGCTTCGCCCAGGCGCGTGTTGCGGTGTACCAGCGTGCTAAAGACCATGTCGTCAAAATGGCGGTTGACCTCGTTGACCACCTGGTTGCTCAGGCGCAGGCGTCCGTCGTACATCGTCATGAGGATGCCTTCGATCTCCAGTTCTTTGTTCAGGTGGCTTTGAACGATCTTGATGGTGTTGAGTAATTTACCGAGTCCTTCCAGGGCGAAGAATTCACATTGTACCGGGATAATGACCGAATCAGCGGCTGTCAGTGCATTGACAGTGATCAGGCCGAGCGAGGGTGAGCAGTCGATGATGATGTAGTCATATTGATCCTTGATCGGGGCAATGATCTTTTTGAGGACCTTCTCCCTGTTCGGGCGGTTGATGAGCTCCAGCTCGGCGCCCACCAGGTCGATATGGGCCGGAAGGACCTTCAGGTATTCCAGTTCGGATTCCAGTAACACTTCCGCCGTTTGCCCGTCGTTGATCATGCAATCATAGAGGCTTTGTTGCACGTTGCGCAAGTCAAAACCCAGTCCCGTGGTGCTGTTTGCCTGCGGATCGGCGTCGATGAGCAGGGTCTTGTGTTCCAGCACTGCCAGACTGGCCGCTAAATTGATGGCGGTGGTGGTCTTGCCTACTCCTCCTTTCTGGTTCGCTATGGCTATGGTTCGTCCCATCTGTTCATTTTTTGTTTAAGGTTAAAGCTTACCGGTTTCGATCTGGTGCCCGGATGACAGTATAGGCCTTGTCCAGGGCGATTTTCCGCGGAAGGCTTTAAACATTATACCGTGATTGTTTCCCCTATCCCTGGCAGTAAAAGCGTGTAACCGGCGTCGGCAAAATGATCCTGGGCCTTTTGT
Organism: Chitinophagaceae bacterium; assembly: GCA_036278455.1. Lineage (GTDB taxonomy): Bacteria > Bacteroidota > Bacteroidia > Chitinophagales > Chitinophagaceae > FW021-bin31. The sequence continues at coordinate 1,845 of DASULB010000176.1, forward strand.
TTGTCCAGTTTAATCACCTCAAAGGTATCATAATGCACGCCAATTACCTTTTTACACCCAACCATTTCAGCGGCCATCAGCGCTTCCTCATATCCCATGGTAAAATTGTCGCCTACCGGCAGGACCGCGAAGTCCAGTTTAAAAAACCGCGGGATCAGTTGCATATCCATGGTGAGGGCCGTGTCACCGCTGTAATAGAAGGTCCCGTCCTCCCCGCTTACAACGAAGCCGCCGGGGTTGCCTGCATAACTGCCGTCACTGAAGCTGCTGGAATGGATGGCGTTGACATATTTTACGGTGCCAAAATCGAATGCCCGTTTACCTCCCTGGTTCAACGGGTGGCCGCCCTGAATGCCCTGGTTCGCCAGCCAGCCGATAATTTCAAAATTGGACACCACCGTGGCCCCGGTGCGCTGTGCGATGCTGACCAAATCGGCTGTATGATCGCCATGCCCGTGGGAGACCAGGATATAATCTGCCGGAACGCTGTGGACATCGATGGCCTTCGCCAAAGGATTACCCGTGATGAAGGGATCAAACAAGATGTTTTTTCCTCCCATTTGGACCGAAAAACACGACTGTCCGTAATATGTAAATTTCATATTCAGATAAAATCTAATAGAAAAAGATGCAATATGGACAAAAATACGACGAATCACAAAAAAACCGGTAATAAGTTATCAACGCCGGTCATTCCGGAGGGATCACCTGCCAGACGGAGCGTTTGCCGGCGGGCCCCGGCCCTTCTCCCCAACGTCAACATTTCAAGTTACCTTTGTGTTTTTTTTGCAAACGGAAAGTCACATGATCACCATCATATCGGGTACCAACCGCAAAGGGAACCGCACCGGCAGCATTGTCGCGTATTACCGGGAGGCCCTCAGGGAAATGGGAGAGGATCCGAAGTTGCTGTTACCCGAAGGCATCGACCTGAACAGACGTACCCCGGAACTGGAGCGTGTGGAAAATGAAATACTAAAGCCATCAGAGAAATTTATTTTTATCCTGCCTGAGTACAATGGCAGTTTTCCGGGGGCCATCAAGACACTGATAGACCTTTGCCGGGTACCTGAATGCTTTTTTGGCAAAAAGGCGCTGCTGACCGGTCTGGCGGACGGACGGGCGGGTAATTTACGCGGCATGGAACATTTTACAGGCATCCTCAATCACATGGGGGTGGTCGTGCATCCCAACAGGTTGCCGATTTCCCTGATGAGAAGTCTGATAAACGACAAGGGAGAATTAATCGATGAGGATACGCGAAGCGTCATTGACAAGCAATTAAAGGAATTCCTGGCGTTTTAAAGGGCGGCATTCCTTTTTTAGAACGCTTTTAGCGGGGGGCTGCCGCTCAAGAAGATCTGTTACAACAACCCCCGGTGCAATCATAACATACAAATGGCCTAATATCACTTTATGCGTTCCAGGTACTTTCTTCCTCTTTTGGTCGTCTTTCTTTTTTTGCTTGACCTGTATGTTTTCCAGGGAGTGAGCGCGGCCGTCAGTCCTTATTCACCTTCAGTGCAGATGGGGATCTTTATCGGCTTCTGGGTCGTCGCCCTGGTATGTTGGTTCATTGTACTGAGCATTCCCCGTTGGCGTATGGCCGAGCACGTTGGTTTCAGGATGGTCCTCATCACGCTGATGCTGGGTATCTACCTGGGTGAACTCTTGGCCGCCGTCTTTTTTCTGATTGATGACCTGCGGCGGGGCGGGCTTTGGATGGCCGCTTTAATCAGTCATGGGGCAGGGGAGGCCGGCGGTATTGACCTGCAGCGTTCGCTGCTGTTATCGCGCCTGGGCCTGTTGGCGGGTGCCGGTCTGCTGGCGACACTCATCTACGGCTTTTCCAATAAATATGATTACAAGATCAGGCGCGTCAGCCTGCATTTCCCGCATCTGCCGTCCTCTTTTAAGGGGTTGAAGATCGTGCAGCTTTCCGATATCCATTCCGGCAGCTTTGATCATTACCAGAAGGTGAAACGGGGCGTGGAGCTGGTTTTAAAGGAAAATGCGGACCTGATCTTTTTCACCGGTGATCTGGTGAACAACCACGCGGAAGAGGTGAAGGATTACGTACAATTATTCAGCCGTCTGCGGGCACCGCTGGGTGTATACTCCATCCTGGGTAACCATGACTACGGAGATTATGGGAGTTGGCCCACAGAGACGGCTAAAACAGAGAACCTCCAACGGCTTAAGGACCTCGAAGCGGAAATGGGTTGGAAGATGCTGAACAATGCGCATGCGTTGGTTGAAAAGGATGGCCAGCAGATAGCTGTTATTGGCGTGGAGAACTGGAGTGCCAAGGCCCGGTTCCCGAAATATGGTGACCTGCAAAAGGCCTACGCCGGCGCCGGTTCCGTTCCCTTTAAGATATTGCTGTCCCATGATCCCTCCCACTGGGACGCCCAGGTACTGCCTGAATATCCCGATATCGATCTCATGCTGGCCGGACATACCCATGGCATGCAGTTTGGCGTGGAGATACCCGGATTCCGGTGGAGCCCCATCCAGTGGGTCTACAAACAATGGGCGGGACTTTACCGTCAGAAAGGTCAGTACCTGTATGTAAACCGTGGATTTGGGTTCTTAGGGTATCCCGGGAGGGTGGGGATACGGCCCGAGATCACGGTGATCGAATTGGTCTGATCGTGGCCGCTGTAAGTGCCGTTAAAAGATACTGCCAAGTTTAACGGCTGGTTTTTGATGAAGGACCGGGAAAAAGAGATCACAAAAAAATACGTAAAAACGAAGCCATCATGAAGTGTTCTGCAGAATAATCGCTACATGTAGATAAGACGCTTATACGTATGGCAGGAGCGTGTGCTCATGCCCGTATAAAGCGACCTCACGGGTATTTTAGGTGGTGATTAATTACTTTTGTTGTTTTTAGGACGAGGTCGCGGGGAGGCTTTCACCGAAGCCTGCAGAAGAAACATGCAGAAGAAGCAGGCAGGATATGTCTGTATACAACCCATATAATGACAGCATAATTTTCCAAAACATGAAAAGTATAAAAAACGTTTTACTCACAGGATGCGTATTGGTGATGTTGATGCCCGGCTTGCTGCTGGCCCAGTCCGGCGCTGTCACCCAGGTGAAACTGAGCCGTTTTGAGATGCAGTCCTCCGCCGTCGTTACCGCCTCCGGGGAGACGTTATCTTCCGCAGGTTATGTCCCTGCTAATTATTGGTTTCCGGTAACTGTGCCGGCTACCGTCCTCACGGGCCTGGTGGCCAATCATGTCT
>DASULB010000177.1:0-7029 GCA_036278455.1 Chitinophagaceae bacterium
ATCAAGGGAAAAAGCGGGCGCCGGTAAAAAAGTAGCTGCCATGTCGTGTTTGTTAGCCTGTTCGGTTGCAAAAATTCTGTTGCAAGTATAATATAATTTTTTGTTGGACAGCCTGCCGCCGTCATCCGCGTGTCGATCCGCTCGCTAGTTTGCGGTTATGCCGTACCGCGATCACGATCAGGGTGATAAACCCCGACATGGCAAGCGCCGAAATGATCATGGCCCATAGGCTGTGATGCTGCCATCCTGTGTAGAACGCAAAAGCCGGCACCAGCAAAAAAGCGCACCATGCCAGGGGATACAGGGGACTGATCTTCTTGTCTGTCTTAGTGGGTTGCATATAAAATAAAACTAAACGGTATTATGAATATACAAAATAATAAATCACCTGAGCGCCGGAGCGATCATGGATGAACGATTTTCCGTTCTTTTGCGACCGGCTGTTTTTCCTTCCTTTCATTCAGACAAGCGGTCATCTCCAGTCTGTATTGTTCCGCGACCTTTCTGGATGCCAGCGCAAAATCCGCGCCGTCATCCGCATAAATGACGGACCGGGATGCATTGACCAGTAAACCGCCTGCGTCATTGAGGCCCAGCCTGGAAATATCCCGCAGGTTGCCGCCCTGAAACCCCACGCCGGGCACCAGCAAAAAATGTTCCGGCACGAGCCGGCGGATATTTGCCATGTTGTCATCACGGGTGGCCCCGACGACGAACATTAAGTTGTCCTGATTGTCCTGGTGGCCCCATGTCTTGGCTTCCCGAAGGACCTTTTCATATAAAAGTTCGTCCGGTCCGGTATTTTGCAGTTGAAAGTCCCGGCTGCCCTCATTGCTGGTAAGCCCGAGCAGGATAGTCCATTTACCCGGGTATTGCAGAAACGGCTCCACGCTGTCCCTGCCCATATAGGGTGCTACCGTGACCGCATCGAACGACCATGTTTTAAAAAACGCCTTCGCGTATTGATCAGAAGTATTACCGATATCCCCCCTTTTGGCATCCGCGATCTTAAAATGCGTACCGGGAATATAGGCCACGGTGCGCTCCAGGCTCTCCCAGCCGGCGAGCCCCCTGCTTTCATAAAACGCAGTATTTATCTTATAGGCTACACACAGGTCTTTCGTCGCGTCAATAATGGCCTTATTGAAGGCAAATACCGGATCCTCAGAGGCTTCAAGTAAATGCGGCGGAAGCCTGGTGATGTCGGTATCAAGGCCCACGCAGAGATAGGTTCCTTTATCAAAAATATGTCTGGTGAGGTCTTCTTTGTCCATGATCATGACTTTCTCGGGCAAAAGTAAGGCTATTTTTCTGTAAAGGGGTCTGCCGGGCTGCCTTAGTCACCCCGCCACTCCTTGCCGGTCATCTGGATAAAAACATCCTCCAGGCTGGCTTTTTTAACCTGCTTTTCCCGCTCGAAGCCGGTGGCCACCAGGTCATCGATCAGTTTGTCGGGCGAAGCAATGGCAATGATCCTGCCACTGTCGACAATCCCTACCCGGTCACAGAGGTATTCCGCCTCATCCATATAATGGGTGGTGATGACAATGGTGGCGCCCTTCTCACGGATCTGCAGGATCAGTTCCCACAGGTTACGGCGCGCCTGAGGATCAAGGCCGGTGGTGGGCTCATCGAGAAAAACAACCTTTGGCTGGTTGATCAGGGTGGTGGCGATGGAAAACCGTTGCTTCTGGCCACCGGAAAGCTGTTTGTATTTTGCCTTTGCTTTTTCTTTGAGGTTGACAAGCTCCAGGTATTCCAGTGGGTCGACCCGGCGGTTATACAAGCCGGCGAACAGTTCGATCAGTTCGGTCAGTGATAACCCCGGGTAATACCCCGAGGCTTGGAGTTGGACCCCGATGATCTTTTTGATCTTTTCCGGCTCGGCATCCAGGTCATAGCCATTCACCCTGACGGTGCCGGAGGTTTTTTCCCGAAGGGTCTCGATAATCTCCAGGGTGGTGGACTTCCCGGCGCCATTGGGGCCCAGCAGCCCGAATATCTCCCCTTCATGCACTTCAAAACTGATGCCGTGGACCGCGGTAAAATCCCCGTATCTTTTGACAAGGTCTGATACCTCGATAATTTTATTTCGTTCCATGGCTCCGCAAGTTAGTGCACAACAGGCAGCAGAACAAATCCTGCTACCCGAACGGGCATATCCGGCCTGTTATTCCATGACCGGTTAGCTGGCCGGGTTATCTGACCTGAAGACCGTTTCCTGCAAAAACAGCCGCGCGCTGCCGCCTTTATTTTTCCACACCGGCGTGCTCGCCCTCTTTCATGAAGGCCAGCAACTGCTCCACCATGTGGCTGGAACCGATATACATGGGAGTGCGCTGGTGAATGGCCTCCGGCTTGACATCCAGCACCCGGGTACCCCCGTCGATGACCGCCATGCCACCCGCTACTTCCAGGATGAACGCCATGGGATTGCACTCATAAAGCAGGCGCAGCTTACCGGAGGGTTTATCCTCTGTGGGCGGGTAGGCGAAGATTCCGCCTTTGATCAGGTTGCGGTGGATGTCCGCCACCATGGAGCCGATATAACGGTAGGTATAAGGCCGTTTCGTAGCCTTGTCCCGCTGCGCGCAGTAACGGATGTAGTTTTTCAGCTGCTCACCAAACTGTTCCACATTTCCCATGTTGACCGAAAGAATCCTGCCATCCTCCGGGCATTTGATATCGCGGTGCGACAGGCAGAATTCACCGATGGAAGGGTCCAGTGTAAAGCCGTTGACCCCCCGGCGCGTAGCATACACCAGGATGGTGGAAGGGCCGTAAATCACATATCCGGCGGCCACCTGGCGGTTGCCGGGTTGCAGGAAATCTTCCCGGGTCGCTGGGCCGCCCAGCGGGGTTATCCTGCGGTAAATGGAAAATATGGTGCCGATGGATACATTGACATCAATGTTGCCCGATCCGTCCAGGGGGTCCATCAGCAAAACGTATTTGGAGCGGTTGCTCAACGGATCATCGAAGATGAGTACATCTTTGTTTTCCTCGGATCCGACCCCTGCACAGTTAATCCCTCCCTGCAACACCTGGATAAACTGATTATTGGCGAACTCATCCAGTTTTTTGACATCCTCTCCCTGCACGTTGACGCGTCCCGCATCGCCGAGGATGTCCACCAGCCCCGCTTTATTTACTTCCACGTTGACACGCTTGGCTGCAAGGCCGATGTCTCTGAGCAGGCCGGACAGTTCTCCTGTAGCGGTGGGAAAATTTCGCAGTTCCTGGATGGTATATTCCCCCAGGGTCATCACTTTACGTGCTGGATTCATAAAAGAAATGATTGAAAGAAAAGCCCGAAATTAACGTAATTCCCGCTAAACAGAAGCCCCATGGTATTTATCGGGTGGTAATTTTTTTTATGGTGCAAAGAATACGAAATTTGCAAAAAACAATGACACCCTCAGGGGTGGTTAAGATGAAAGTATTCAAATTTGGTGGGGCAAGTTTAGAAACTATCCAACGCATCCAAAATGTCGCCGGTATCCTTGAGGACTTTGCCGGTGATCCGTTGGTCGTCGTGGTGTCCGCCATGGGCAAAACCACCAACGATCTGGAAAAGGTGGTGGAACATTACTACCGTCGTCAACGCGAAACAGCGGCTCAATTGCTTTATAGCATCCAGGACAGGCACTTGCAGATAGCCCTCAAGCTGCTCGGAAACGACGAAGACCCGGTTTTCGGTCAGTTGCGGCAACTTTATCATGAGATGGAATGGCAGTTGGGTGAAAAGCCCTACCAGCCATATGACTATTATTATGACCAGCTGGTCAGCCGGGGGGAATTATTCTCCTCTTTGATCGCCTGCGCCTTCTTCAACCGGACAGGCGTTCCCGCCCGGTGGCTGGACGTGCGGGAGGTAATCAGCACCGATGACACCTTTCGCGACGGACGTATCCTCTGGGATATCACCCAAAAGCAAATGAACGCGCGGGTAAAACCCTTGCTGGACCAGCACCCGCTCATCATTACCCAGGGATTCATCGGTGCCACCGCCACAGGTGCCACCACCACACTTGGGCGCGAGGGCAGTGATTATACCGCTGCCGTTTTCGCCAACATGCTGGACGCCACGAGCCTCAGTATCTGGAAGGATGTGGATGGATTGAAAAACGCCGATCCCCGGCTCTTCGATGACACCATCAATATCGACAAGGTCAACTACAACGAAGTCATTGAAATGGCCTATTACGGCGCCCAGGTCATCCACCCCAAGACCATCAAGCCCTTACAAAATAAGAAAATCCCCCTGTATGTCAAGTGCTTTTTGGATAAAAACCTGCCCGGGACGCTCATTCACGCCGGAGCGGAAACGATCAAGTTGCCGCCTGTGATCGTGTTGAAACAGCGACAGGTACTCATGACCATCACCACCCGCGACTTTTCATTCATCACCGAGGAAAACCTGAGCAAGCTTTACACCATCTTCCACGACATCCGGATCAAACTTAACCTGATGCAAAACGGCGCCATCAGTTTCTCCTGCTGCATTGACCAGGACGCAGGCAAGATCGAACGCCTGATCAAGACATTGCACCGCGATTTTCGGATCACCTACAACGAAGGGCTGGAACTGCTTACGGTAAGACACTATGAAAACGGCATCGTGGAAAAACTGACCCATGGCAAACAGGTCCTGCTTGAGCAGAAGTCACCGCTGACCATACAACGGGTGCTCAAAGGATGATCAATAAGAATGATCAATCTCCTCCGCTGCCAACGGTGAGCGGCAGCATGCCTATCTCCGAAGGCACATCCTCCATGTTGCCGGCCGTTATCTTTAACATGTTGCCGGGCGCACCACTGTTTTGCTCTATCACATAATTTCCTTTGCCGTCAAATAAGATGAGTGGCAACCGGTGGGTCCGGTTAAAATCGTCATAAGCGCTTTTTAAATTAACCCAGAACTGCTCCGAGACGCTGTTGGAATGCGTGCTCTTATCCAGGAAAGCCACTGATGCCTTGTTATTAAACCTGACAGGGAAGATATGGACCGGGATATAATTCTGCCCCAGGTTCCTGGCATGCACGGCCAGTATATAAACCTCTTCAATCTGTGGGTTGGTGAGCGGAATGCATCCCACGGTCACACAACTGCCGTGGATATAAATGCCGCTGCCCGGATGGGACCTGTCCCCATGGAGACGATCGGAGAAATTGGGATAGTTCAGTCCCAATGCCAGATGGTAGATGCTGCGGGGGTTAAAATCATTGATGTAATAAAATCCCTCTGGCACCTGCCGGTCGCCTTCCCGCCTTTTCGGCCCCATGGTGCCCGACAATGCGCAGATACGGTAGGATTTAAAAAGCGCGAAGGTGTCGGTGGGTTTGTTCTTCACCCATACTTCCAGGCGGCTGTCATATTTAAAAGAACGCAGGTAGACATAATGCGCGGGATAAGTGAGCCCTTTGGCCTCGAACTGTTTGCGCAGCACGGAATCCTTCTTTTCAAAAGCGGTGCGGAATACAGGGGATTGCAACTGCTGCTGCAGAAAAGACTGGCCGGATGCCGCTGAGCAGAGGCAACCGCAAACCATCATTATGCAAATTATTTTTCTGATCATCTCGGTGGTCTCCTATTAACGTTTTCCGGTGTCGTAAAATTGCCGTAAAAGTAAGCAAAAATTCATATCAGGGAAGGATTTGTGGAACCTCCGCTAAAGCGGCATAAACCATGCTGTGGATGCCGCAGGATATCCGCGTCATGAAATCGTCAGCCGGTTCCTGACAATGGCGTCAACCTGATAGTTAACAGGCAACCGGTCAGTGGATTCAATTCCGGTGTTCATGATGCGATGACCGCTCCAATGGAACGCATGAAAGATCTGACGACAGCCGCGAAGCGCTCCGGCTGGTCGTAATGAAGTCCGTGACCGGCTTCCGGAATCCGGCCCACCTGAAGTTCGGGGTTTAGACGTTGCAACTCTCCGGCCACAACAGATGAAACGACCCCTTTATCGGCCAATACCAGCAGGGTAGGAACATCAATCGCACGCACCAATTGCCTGTAATCAGGGTTCGGCGGCGTAAGCACATCGAAAGCCGCCATACTGGTTTGAAGTCGTGCCCGGGCGATTTGACCGATGGTATCCGGTGACCGGTTTGGGTGTCTGCTTTGCAAATCTGCCACCAGATCCTCTAATGATTTACCGAGCATCCGGCGATGCTGATCGCCTGCATCACTATCGCAGACTTCGCGCTGACGTTTTGCGCTCAAAAATGTCGGATCCGCTAATATCAATCCACTGAGTCGTTTTGGGCTGCGACCTGCCACCAGAGCTGCGGTCATGCCACCCATGGAATGTCCGAGCAGGATCGGAGAAGAAAGTCGCAGGGAATCAATAAGACCGAGTACATCGTTCGCATGGTCTTCATACCGGTATCCCTGGTCAGGCACGCTTGATCCTCCATGGCCACGGGCATCAGGCATGATGACGTCGTATTCCTGCTCCAGCGCATGTGCCAGTGCTGTCCAGCACGCTCCATCAGCCGTTAATCCGTGTAGTAAAACCAAAGAGCGCTCGCCTCCTCCGGTCCTCCTGTAGTGTATGTCAATTCCGTTTGTTTTGCAAACTGCCGTATTCCAGCCGGTCATTTGTTATTCCCTCCGGTTTCAAATTTACCAATTATTATGGAGGCTGGCAACGCCTCCTGATTTTCATGCTGTAACAGGCTAATGTACCCACGCGCGGTGTGTAGTGATGGACGGGTAACGTATGACCCCGTTTATTTGTTCCGGCATCTTTTGCCAGTGTCAAAAGTTGCCCGTCAGGTCAAATGGTGATCCCTTCACGGGTTCAAACTTTCGCCTGCAAACAAACTTCTGAACGGTCCTGCCCGTTATCCTTAAGTTAGTAAAAATAGAGAAACATTCCGGCACCCGGGCTGAATTTCCCTTCTTTCAGCTTTTACAGCGGGAAGCTTACAAATGTCGAACCTCATGGAGGACATGCCATCTAGAGAGGCGCATAATCTCCGGAGAAAGAAACAGGCCACAGCGATCATGGTATCAGC
>DASULB010000178.1:0-7840 GCA_036278455.1 Chitinophagaceae bacterium
AAAAACGACAGCGCGTCCGACATCCGTGATCTCACGGATTTACCATCAATCACTTCGGAGAGGAAGGCGGTATCTTTTGTCTTCTTCACATACTTGTAGACCGCCTGGATAAGCGAGGTCTCCTGGTCGGTCTCTACAGTATTCTTATGTCCTGCAAAGTCCGGCGCATGATCGCTGTAAATATAATCATATCCCCCATGCGCCTTGCTTTTGGGAATATATCCGTCTACAATATTGCCATCGGCCCCCTGCAACTGAAAAAACACTTCTAACCGCTTTTTGACAGAATCTGCCGGCATGACCTCGCAGGATAGCGTGATAAAGGTGTCGAAATCCCTGATCCAAACCTCCCCATAGCTGCTGCCCGCGTTAAAGCCGGTCCGGAGCAGATCCGCCGCCATCGTTTTCACCTGGTTCAGCGAGGCATCGACGGTAATGGTCTTTGCCAGCTTCTTTGTTTGTTGAGCAGACGCGCGACGGTAGCCCATCATGGCGCAGGTGATCATCAAGAAAAAGATTATTTTTTTCAACATCATGAGGCAGATTCGGGATTTGTAATCAAGTACCGGCGACATCAGGCACTTTCCCAGGCCAAAAATAGGATTAACTAACCAGGAACCCTAATAACGGATCCCCCATTTTTCATTAGGCGTGGGCCCCCATCTCCAATATCAACTGGCCACCTTTTAACAATTCACTTGCAGGGAACATGCAGGACTCCAATTTCTTACCGTTCAATACGGCGCTTTGAATATACATATTCTTTCTGGAGACGTGATGGGCGATAATGGTAAATGTTCCCCCACGTCCAAAACGGTTCCCCAGATCAATGGTTATCTTTTTAAAGATCGGGCTGGCAATTTCATAAACAGGATTTACGCTGCAACCACCATCCGTCTGGAACAAGCCCATGGCGGCCATCAGGAACCAGGCACTCATCTGTCCCTGATCTTCATCACCCAGATAAGCATTGGACAACCCGTACCCGTAATAGCGGTCCAGGATGGCACGGCTCCATTTCTGGGTTAACCAGGGTTTATGCGCCCAGTTAAATAAAAAGGCGAACTGCATGGACTGCTGGTTTCCCTGTACGACGGGGAATTCCCAATATTGGTCCCCGGGTGCGTTGAACCGCCAGGGATAGCTCTGCTTAAAGCCCCATTTTAACCGGTCCACAAACCGGTCTGCCCCTATCCATTTGATTAAACCCGGCATGTCCTGCGGAACAAAATAAGTCAGCTGCCAGGCGTTCCCTTCCACATAGTCGCTGTTGGCTCCCGACCTGAAAGGATCAAAATCTTTCATCCATGACCCGTCTGAGTTTCTGAGGCGCGCATAGCCTGTCTTTTTATCAACGGCGTTTTTCCACCAGGATCCGCGGTCAGCAAATAAATGATCGTCAGCGGTCTTTCCGAGCGCCCTGGCGAACTGCGCCACTGTCCAGTTATCATAAGCATATTCCAGGGTGTTGGAAAACCGTCCTTTATCATAAGGGACATACTTGTATTTCAAAAACGCCTTCAGGTCATGGTTCCCCGCCAACCCGTCACCGATTTTCCAGGCGGGCGTGGTTTCCATTTTCCGCACCGCTGCATAGGCCTTTTCCACATTGTAATTCCTGATACCCATCTGGTAGGCGCCCACGATCAGGGGGATTTCATGCTCGGCCACCATGACGGGGATATACTTCATCCCCGCCGGCCCCTTGGCCAAAGCGCCGTTGGCATCATACATGGCCAGTTCGGACCTTACCCACCTGGATGACCATTCGGGCGTAACCAGGTTCCAGAATTGATTCAGGTTCCAGAAGGCATTCCAAAACGCATCACAACCCAGTGCGCGCGCGTCGGTATCTTTTAGTTGTCTGATGTCCCCTGTGGCGTCCACCCACTTCCCATCCACGTCATTGTAAGTATTGCGGCTGCATAGAGCCCGGTACATGTTGGTGTAAAAGCGCATTTTCTCACGCGCATCCAATGTAGTGATCTTTACGCGGTTAAAAAGCTCGTTCCAAGTAGCCATATTATGCTTCCTGACGGCACTGAAATCCCAGCCGAAAGGTTGAACGATTTCTTTATGAAGATTTTCCTCCGCCCCCTGGATGCTTACATAAGAAATGCCCGTCCTTACCTGCACCACAGGATTTTGAGTGGTATTAAATTCCAAAAATACACCGGCATGTTTTGCATCCTTCACTTTGAGCGCGGAGACATCCCGCCGGACACTGCTGTCGATCCAATACCCAAAGCCGGTAATGGGCCGGTCAAACTCCATCACAAAATGCACCGTGTAATCCTGATCAATATCCTTTCCCCAGACGGCCGGCGCCTTTTGTTTGCTAAATCCTTCGATCCGGTGATCGCTTACTTTTGTCACCTCCACATCCGGCAGTTTATAGCCGTATTCCGCCGGTCCGCTAAAATCCACCAAAACCCTCGAAGTTTTTTCTTTGGGATAGGTATAACGCTGAAAGCTGCATCTGGTGGTAGCGGTAAGTTCAGCGGTGATGTTATATTTTTTCAGGTGCACCTTGTAATATCCGAGTGGTGCCCGCTCGCTGTTTTTTGTAATTGAAGACCGGTATCCGGTTTTGGGATTCGTCTGGTCACCCACCCGGGTAACCAAGGGCCCGTTCACCGGCAACATGGAGAGTCCCGACATCGTCCATTCATGGATGTGACTAAACCCGCCAATGCTCTCAAAGATAGGATCATAACGAGCCTGCCAGCCGGCATTCTGGTTATCCGGGCTGATCTTTACCATGCTAAATGGCATCCACGGGCCAGGCGCAATCATCCACCTGGAATGGGCGGTGCCCATTTTGGTGTCGACATAACCCGCCGGAGTGATTTGTCTTTGTGGCGAGCGCCTGACAGAACCGGACCGGACCGGACGGCCATTCAATTTGATCTCATAGGTACTTTCTTTAGCGGTTGTTACGGCAGGCATGGGTGCCTCAAAAATATAACGGCCGGTATCAATCTTTTGCTGAAATATCTCCTTTCCATCCACGAAGACTTCCAGCAAAGGCTCGCCGGACACGTGCTGCACGTCAATGAGCAGGGGTTGGGCGGCTTTCCCCTGGTCGGTGATGTCATAATCCGCGGCGCTTACATCACGGATAAATGCCTGGTTAGGCGTGGCGATCCGTGCCCCGGACGGGCCGTCCATGCGCACCTGGTCAAAAACGAGCCAGGATCCCCACAGACTCTTCAGGGTGACTTCATTGCCGCCTTTCTTCAGCACCCCCGCGGGTACCGGTATTTTAACGACATCGCCGGCAACCTTTGCGGCACTCCCTTTCAGGGTGCTGTCTCCCGATCCTGCCGGCAGATGATACTCCCATGAGCTGTCATTGATGGTTACCTTTAACAACGGTGGTTTTGCAGCGCTGACATCCAGCAGGTCAATCACCAATTCCCATTGACCCTGCCGGGGAAGCTTGTCTATGCCAAACAGGATGTTGAGGACGCTGGAACGCCAGCCCGCGGTGTTGGAAGTGCCACCCCAATTGTCTTCGGGACCCGGCAAGGCGTAAGGCCAGTTCTTTTCAGGGGTAGAACTTCCAATCAGATAGAAACCGTCTTCCCATCCAAAGTCTTTCTCCAGAAAATGGGCATAACCCGATGGCGCTAACGCAAACTCTGCATCACTGTTATCCCCTTTGCCTATCTGCCATAAGGGCGTAAGGGATGTTTTTCCCTGTGACAGGGCACGATTTGTACCTATCGTCGACAGCGTCAGGAACATCAGGGAGAACAAATAAAACAGCTTTTTCATACGCTTATTTTCCGGTGATCATTGATCGTTTAAAGGTAGCATATCCCACCAGAAAACCCAATAAAACGGTTGCCGGGTAGCAGAAGGCAGCCAGGTCCTATGGTAAAATGGCGGCAGCCACCGGTAAACACGCTTTAAAAAAATGAACAAGGCTGCGGAGGCATAAAGAGAAGGTCATCATTGACAGCGCAGGAGCCCTTTACCTCCTTCGTGGAGAAGTGCTTCACCAACAATTCAGTACCATAGGAATTCAGCGCTGCAGGAGTGATTTGCTGTCTTTTCAACTGCTGCCTTCTTTTTGCAGGACACCACGATAACGGAAAAGCAAGTAAGAGGCAAAGGCGACCATAGATACTTCCGGCGCATGTTCCTATTTTACGGATGACCGGATGCGTCACCCTCATCGTGCCGGTCGCGTTACTATTCTTTTTTACTTCCTGGAATCGATATGCCGAGTCCCCCGTCAATCCTTATGGCCTGGCCGGTGATAAACCCTGCAGTGTCCTGGCAAAGAAAAACAATCAGGGCGGCCACTTCTTCGGGTTTGCCTATACGTTTCAAAAGATGCATATCCACGCACTCCTGCATCACTTCAGCAGGGTCGGGCGACAGGGCGATGGAATCCCTGAGCATAGGGGTGTCAATGGTACCGGGGCAAACGGCCACACAGCGAACAACCGGTGAATAGTCCACGGCAATGCTGCGGGTAAGTCCTAAAATAGCGGATTTCGCCGTGGTATATGCCGCCACATTGTGTTGACTGAGAAACGCCTGCACGCTGGCTACGTTAATGACCACTCCTTTTCCCCCTCTCAGCATCAACGGGATAGCATGCTTTGAACAGAGAAAAAGACTTTTCAAATTGACATTCATCACTTCATCCCAGGCATCCACCGATGTTTCGGTGACCGTCCCATAACGTTGTATGCCGGCGTTATTCACCAGGAAGTCTATCGCTCCGAATTTTTCATCGGCTGTCTTCATGGCGGTGATCACCTGGTCCTCCCGGGACACATCACAGCTAAGATGGATCCTGTTATGCTCATCTTTTGCGGGTCCGGCAAATGACTTGTCAAGCAACAGGAGGTTCGCTCCCATCTCTTCGAACGCCTCTGCACAAGCGGCGCCAATTCCCTTTGCCGCTCCGGTAATCACGGCTGTCTTATTTTTAAAAGTCATAAAAAATCTTTAAAAATTGTTTTGAGATGTATTCGCTTCGAGGGCAGGTTGAGTACAATGTTACCGCCACCATTTTCAATTGTAAAAGGCGCCATGCCATTAAAATCTTTTTCCGTTTTAAACAGCAATGATAAATACCTGCGGCTTACCGTCTCCCCGGCATCTATATATTCCACTGTTTTCTCGCCAAAGAGCCGCATACCGGTCTCTAGGATGTTTTTAAACGGCCGGTGAATGCCCGCTGTGCCAAATTCTATTCCCCGGTACCTGATTTCCCCCGCTTCCCAATGTTGCCATAAGTGGATCCAGGGATAATCCCTCCGTCTCCACAGGTACCCGAGCAACAGGCGATATCGCGGGCTGAAGGCACTGATCCAGCCATATTCTGCCCGTTTGTCCACGATAAAGGAAAATACCGAATTATAGGGGCGCCCGGGCGACGCCAAACCGAACGAGTGGCCGTTTTCATCGGTGCCCACCGGCCAGTGCAGCGGGTCCTTTTCAGCAGGGGTCCTTCCAGACTGGTCAAATCCAACGGTACCGTTACAAGCCACCACGGTTGCCCCGTCCAGAAAAGGGGACGACAGTGTCGGATGTTGTACCATGTTATATAACCTTCCCAGCGAACGGATGTTAGTTACTTTCTCTTCGACGCCGTAAAGGGCGTTTTCAACATCCAGCGCAAGGGTCCTTTCCACCTGCAGTCCCTCCAGGGGGCTATCCGCCCGCATGTGCAGGGTGCGCTCATTAGTGGTAGTGTCTCTTTGCCAGAGCATGTTCGCCACTTGGCCGTGGTGGGGTATCCCGGCGTTCTTTTCGCCTTCCGAGGGCTCTCCCCAGCGTCCCAGGCACAAAAAATGTCCCTGGTAAGGCGCACCCGCCTTGTTATTGGGCGGCATCTGTTCTTTGGAAAAAGCAAAACTCAACGGATTGATCCGGTCGCCTTCCAGGTGAAAATCTGTAATAGCCCCGCCATTCAGGTCCGTCGTCACGCAGGCCCTTTCATTGCAAACGGTGATCTTGTTGGTGCCCTTGTTTTGGCCGGTCTCAGTCATCATATCGCTCCCTGATCTAAAAGTGTATTATTGGCTGTTATTCTAGCATCGCGCTGTATACCATTCCTTTAAATTTATCTGACATTTCCGCCCAACCAAATCCGGCATCCTGCGTCCATATCTGCACCACAAGTCCCGCCTTTGGATCCACCCAAAAAAGGGATCCCCAAAAGCCACCCCAGGTAAAAGTGCCGGGGTTCCACGGGAATTTAGCACTCCCCTTTTTCGTGACTACCTCAAAGGTTAAACCGAAGGTGTTTACCGAAGTCCATCCTTTCATGCTGTCCCCGATCTGACCAGTGGTCATCAGCCGGATGGCCGAGGGGCTGAGCAACCGGTGTCCCCTGTACACCCCGCCGTTTTCCAGCATCTGAAGAAAGGTGGCATAATCATAGGCGGTAGAACATAGGCCGGCACCACCTGAGTAATAAGTTCCGCTCTTTACCAGGGGATAAATCGTATTAACCCCTGAGGAATCATGTGAATCATTCTCCACCTTTTCCCCCTGCTTATTGCGGGTATAGACTTTAGCCAGCCGCTGCTGTTTTTCAGCGGGCACGTAAAAATAGGTATCCTTCATGCCAAGCGGTTCAAAGATCCGTTGATGAAAAAAATCTTTGAGTGATTCGCCGGATACTACTTCTACCAGATAACCGAGCATGTCTATGCTGAGCCCGTAGGTCCATGCTGCTCCCGGCTGGTGCATCAGGGGCAGGGTGGCCAACTTCTTCATCTCATCGGAAAGCTTGAGGTGCCTCGGCTCAAAACCGACCGGAATGCCGGCCTTGGCATAAATGGCCCTTGCCTCTTCGGTGCCGATGATCGGATAGGATATACCGGAGGTGTGGGTGAGAAGATCCCGGATGGTTACTTCCCGCGCAGCAGGTTCGGTGGTATAGGAGGAATCCGTCCTGTCAAATGATTTCAACACCTTGGGATGACGGAAGGCAGGAATGTATTTTGAGATCGGGTCATCCAGCAATATTTTTCCTTCATCATACAACATCATCACCGCAACACCCGTAACCGCTTTTGTTTGAGAGGCAATGCGAAAAAGATCATCTTTTTTCATCAGCCTGTGGCGGGCGATATCGTTATAGCCCGCCGCCGTGTAATAAACGATCTTGCCATTTCTGGCTACGAGCGCGACAACCCCGGCCACCTGATGGTGGTGATCGGTGTAATGGTACAGCATGGTATCGATCCGCCGCAGTCTCAGGGAGGAAAATCCTTCGCTTTCGGGAGTCACCTGCTTAAGCTGGCCAAAAACGGCCTGGTTACCCAGCAGGGATAAAACAAAGATGAAGGTGGTTGTCAGTCTGATCATATAGATGATTTTTCGTTCAAATATCCGAATATCTTTACTTATACTGTACCGTGATAAACCTGGGTCTCAAAAGCTGCAGATTTTGCTCAATCTTCTTCCCCAAATCCCATGCGTTCACATGATAGCTGATTAATCATTCTTCCGGCCTCGAAAGATGCGGGTAAGTTTTGGCATTGTAAGTATAGAAGTCAATATCCTCACAGATCTCAGGGGTCTGGCAGATCTTCTTAGGGGGATAAAACGGCCCGAAGTCTTGCAATCCGCCTTGCCGGGAACCTAGACGCTGTTCATGGCCACCGAGTAGATCCCTTCGGCCCCCAGCCAGCCGTGATGACTCCTCAGCATGCCCTGCCATGCAGGAGCCGGCCTTCCGCAAATTTCACCTGCCTGTGTCTCCCCGGAGAGATCCGCCTGCTTTTTTATCCTGATGACAACCGGCGAAGAGTAGGGTAACCATTATGAAAACAGCCAGACAAAGGTTCCCCGACAACATAACGGC
>DASULB010000179.1:0-3603 GCA_036278455.1 Chitinophagaceae bacterium
TGGAAGGCCATGCCCAAATTAAAATGTAACGGCTTGGTAGCCGGCAGCGCCCCCATCACGACGCGGAAGCCGATAAAATGAGGCCGGGTTCCCTGCCAGTGCGGCTGCGGGTAGCCGGGTGGCAGGCTGCCGCGGTTGGCGGCCCGGTAAAAAACAACTGCGGTATCGGGTGAGAAGGTGTCATCCTTGCCGTCGCGGGTATCCAGCGCCCCGCCACGCACCACTTTGCCCCAGCCATGATTGTAGCCTACAGGATCCCTGACGGCCGAATCGGGATAAGGTCCCAACCAGTCATGGCACCATTCGGGCGCGCCCGATTCCATGCCCTTCAGTCCCCAGGGATTTAGATCATTGCGGGGCGGGCGGTCCCCCGACCAGAACGGGGTGGTTGTCCCCGCCCGGCAGGCATATTCCCATTCGGCTTCCGTAGGCAGCCGGTAAGGTTTGCCCGTCTTTTTACCCAGCCACTGGCAGAAGGCGTGGGCTTCATTCCAGCTGATGCCCGTGGCCGAAGGCGTGAAATACCCCGTGCCCTGATAATCCTTTTCAAACTGCCTGAACTGGCTGACCGTTACTTCGGTTTCCTCCATGTAGAAGCCCCTGGAGATCGTGACCCGGTGAGCTGGTTTTTCATCCCAGGAAGGCGCGTCCTTTGACATGTCGGTGAATTTCTCCAGGTGTAAGGAATCTTTGGTGGCACCCATCTGAAAGCTTCCCGCAGGGACATAAATCATCTTCATGCCCAGGGCATTGACAAAGGATTTTTCTTCTTTTTTCTGCTGTTTACATCCGTACATTAAACAGCCGGCTGCGCTGAACAGGAGCAGGCCGAAAAAAATCGGGTAATGCCGGGGTCCGGTGGGTTGTTTCATCATATCTTTTTCTTTCATTCTTTTTTCATGCAATCATTATTCATACGATCATTATTCATACGATCATTATTCGTGCAATCTTTTTCATGCAATCATCCTTTAAGTATGATAGCTTTCGTTAAGAAGGCATCTTTCCGTAGACATGCTGCAGGGTAGCCGTATGAATGATCAGGGTGCCATCTACATATATCCTGAATCCTTTTCCTTTGTGAAATTTCTGCCCTGTCTGGTCCCAGAGAATGGTCAGCCGGTGATGATGATAACCGATGCCTTCCAGGCAGAACCATTTCCAGCGGTGGGCGGGTATCAGCGGGTTGACTTCGATGATGTTGTCTGCCCGGGGCTTCAACCCGATCAGGCCGCTGATCACCAGGTCGCAAAAGCAGGAATGGTTATAAAATTTGCTGCGGGGGCTGTAGCCTTTCAGCCAGAAACCTGTTTTGCCGTCCTGGTATTCGCCGATAAACGGCCTGCCGTTTTTTTGCATGGAGGAAGCATATTGTTTCAGCAGCCTGAAATAATCGGCCTTCTTCATATCGTGGTGGTGATAATAGGTGAGCAGGTTAGCCAGTCCTTTCAGGGTCTGGGTGGTGGCAAAGGGCCATACGGCACCATCCCATTCGCAGTCCCCCGTACCATGGGTGCGGAAATAGGGACTGCGACGCTCCGCCGTGGTGATCCCCCAGGGCGCCCTGAACCCGGCGGTATCGGTGAGCTGGTCCCAGGCACTGCCATAAGTGCTGGAATCAGTCGGGAGATTGAAGTACCAGGGAATGTAACCGATTTCCTCCCGGGTGCCGGATAACTGTCCGGACTTTGCTTCCCGGACCTCAAAAAAATGATCCTTTGTGCTCCAGAGATTTTTTTCAACCAGCGATTTCAGCAGCGCCGCCTTCCGGGTATATTCTCTGTGCAGGCTGTCAATGTGCACAACAGCGGCCATGGCGGCAATGGCTTTCGCATTGCCATACATATAACTGTTGATGGTCGGCCGGGTATTTTTATCATGCCTGGAACCGCTGATGGATTCTTCCATGCCGTCGCGCACATCGTATTGCCAGAACATGCCGTCCGGCAACAGTTTTTCTGTTTCCCACCCTTTGTAATCTTCGTCCAGCAGTGGGAGCAAAGGAGTGATGAAAGCGGTGTCCAGGTTGATGAGGTAACGGTGATAAATGGCGTCGTCTATCCAGCTGCTGTATTTATGAAATACCGGATGTTTTTCATAGCGGTCATGCAGCAACCAGTACCAGATAGCCTGGCCTACATAGGTTTGGTTATGGAGCCATCGCCCTTCATAGATATGATGGCCCAGCGCGCAGCTGATGGAATTGTATTTGCCCGCATGGCCGACGGGGGTGAGGAACTCGGTAAAAATGGTTCCTTCGGGTGTTTTTACCAGGTGCTTGCGAAAGGTCCACCACCGGTAATAATAGATTTCCTGGATAACGGAATCCGGGCAGCTGAATAAAGGAATGTTTGCAGCAAGCCACCCAAAGGCATCCTTGTCGGGTACCGCGTTTTTGATGTTCTCCGTATCGATGGCATTGAAATAGCGCACATACCGGGCAAGCAACCGGGTCGTGACCACCGGCGTGTGATCAGTTTTTGTATTTTTTTGTGCCTCTCCGCGGAAAACTCCGGTGAACATTAGTGCAAAAAAGAGGACGAACAACCTCGTGATCATGGCAGGTTAACTTTTGCGCGCAAGCGATAAGAAATAGGTGTCTATTATACATTTCTATGATAGGGAAACAAAAATAGTAAAAACAAATTCTAAAGTTCAGCATCCTTTTGGTGAAAAAACGCCATTCCGGTAATATCCTATAAGGTTTGGGAAACATCTTATAAACCCAGTGGATGCGGTAGGGCTATTTTTGCCGTTGGTTGTTGTCATCCTGACACCAACCCTAAAACTTGATCGGGTGATGATGATACGCAATAGCTGTTTTACAGCCTTCATTTTATGCTTCCTTGTCCTTCGGTGCGATGGGCAAAAAGGCGTGCATTACAAACCGGACTGGAAATCCCTGTCCACCCACCAGGCGGTCCCCGACTGGATCAGGGATGCTAAATTTGGTATCTACTGCCATTGGGGTGTTTATTCGGTTCCAGCTTATGGCAATGAGCATTACATGGAGAACATGTATAAGGATACGGGATACAGTCCCTTTGGTACTTACAAACGACAGATCGCCCTGTATGGTCCTTTATCAAAGTTTGGCTATGAAGATTTCATCCCGATGTTTAAGGGACAAAATTTTAACGCGGATGCCTGGGCGGCATTATTTCAGCAGGGGGGCGCCCGCTTTGCGGGACTCGTGGGGGAACACCATGACGGCTTTTCCATGTGGGCCAGCAAACTGACACCTTTTAACGCCAAAGACATGGGGCCGCACCAGGATGTCGTAGGGGAACTGGCTAAAGCAATCCGGGCACGCCACATGCATTTTTTTATCTCCCTGCACCATGCTCATAATTATGATTATGTACACGTCAAGCCTGGCTGGACGGCCGCCAATCCGCAGTACCGGAAACTATACGGATCCACCATGACCAGAAAAGCATTCCTGAAAATGTGGCTGGGTAAATGCCTGGAGGTGGTGGATGCCTACCATCCTGATATCATGTATTTCGATGCGTGGTTGCATGACATCCCCGACAGCCTGATTGAGCAATACCTGGCGCATTATTTCAATGCAGGGGAGGCCAGGGGTCAGCACCCCATCGT
>DASULB010000180.1:0-10698 GCA_036278455.1 Chitinophagaceae bacterium
ATAACTCACTTCCAGCACTGCTCCATCTTCTACTTGCAGACTGAAATCTCCATTGGCATCAGTTACCGTCCCCATTGTTGTTCCTTTTACCTTTATGCTTACACCTACCAACGGCTGACCGGTCGTGGAATCTGTAACCCGGCCAGTTATTCCTTTGGCGGGAAGCATCTTTGGCGTAACAGGCAAAGCCGGTCTGGGCCTTACAATAATGATTTTATCATCTATCGTATAGGTAAGCGGTTGACCGGCAAAACATTCATCGAGCACTTCCTGTAAATCCTCATTCTGTACATCAAGCGTCACGGGGGCTGCTTCCCGGATGGTTTTATTGGAAAAAATAAAGTTGTATCCTGTTTGTTTTCTGATCTCTTTGAAAACCTTCCGCAGGGATATATTATTTTCAACAATGGTCACCTTTTGCCCGTAGGCAGTAGCGCTTACCTGAAGGCAGGCTGCAAGTAATAAGATACTTGTCAATTGCATAACCAGCACTATTTTGGGGAGACGGGGACATAGCCGTTCCCCGGCTTTGAAAAGAGCATTCAAATGCATAACTTTGCTTTGTAAGTTAAATGATAAACAATCTGTCAACCGGATTTTTACTTGTTTAGCTTTATGAACCGTTTCTACTGCCGTGGAAACGGTTTCTTGCTTTTAAGATAGTTATGGACTCATCCTGAGCATTATTTTAAGGTGAAACTATTATTTTCCCATTTTCAATTTTATACCGGATACTTCCCGTTTTTTCCAATACCTCAAATATCTTTGAAACCGGCACATCGCGTGGAATCGAACCGGTAAACAGATCAGGGATCTTCCCCTCAATAACAACATCCGCATCGTACCACCTTGAAAGTTGCCGCATAATGCTTTGAATATCGTCATTGTCGAACCAGAAAAGATGATTCTTCCAGGCCACTGCCTCATCTACATTCACATCCTTTATCAATTCCAGCCCATCATTCTGATTCAACTGTGCCTCCTGTCCCGGCTTCAGGATCAGGTTTTTATCACCTTGCGTTATTTTTACAGATCCTTCCAATAAGGTGGTTTTTATCACGGGTTCATTATCATAAGCCATGACATTGAAATGGGTTCCCAATACATTCACTATCATTCCTTTGACAGATACCTTAAATGGCTGGTTGGCCTTTTTTGCTATTTCAAAATAGGCTTCACCGGTAACCTGGACCTCGCGGTCCATGCCGGTGAATGCGGTCGGGAACCGCAGAGAAGAAGCCGCATTCAGCCAGACTTTACTGCCGTCAGGCAGCCTCACCTCATATTGACCACCCCTCGGCGTGGTAATCGTATTATACTGCACTTTTGACTGCACCTTGTCTCTGGAAGTCACCCCCGGGGTTGCTGAAGGATCTGGATTGTATGCCAGCTGACCGCCATTTAACTTAACGATTTTAGTATTTCCCTGGATGGAAAGAATGCCGGTATTGGTGGAATCCAAAACGATCTTGGTCCCATTCCCCAGGGTCAGAATCGCCTTGTTTCCACCTGGTTGGATATCATTTTTTACGGACACCAAGGGTACGGTCGATCGCTTGTTTGAAGAATGCGACAGGAAATAAATTGTCCCGGAGAATAAAATCAGAACAGCCACCGCAGCCGCCACGCGCCAGAAATGAATGACCTTCGTTTTACTGACCGGTGCGGATTCCCTGCTTTCTGCCTGTTTTTGGGCTATCTTCTTTTTGATCGCATCCAGGCTCCTGGTTGCCGACATATCGGTTCCTTTGGCCTCGCCACTCATGAATCTCAATGAATTAGCCTCAAAGGATTCATACCATTGCTCTACCTTTATTTTTTCTTCTTCCGTGGCCTCGCCCGAAAGATACTTCTGAATCAATCCGGTCAACTGTTCTTCTGTCATATTTCTTCTATGGTTTCCATATTGGTAATTGCATCCAAAAGAACTTACCGCCATATGGGGAAAAAATTTTTAACTTCACAGTAAAATTCAGCCTATCATCAAAAGTTTTACACACTATAGTGATCAGGAATTGCTGGCATTTATGCAACAGGGAAATGAGCAGGCGCTGAGTGAACTGTATCACCGGTATTATGCACCACTCTGCATCAAAGCCTATAAACGTATCCCCTCCACCCCGGTCGTAGAAGAAATTGTACAGGATGTATTTGTTAATTTCTGGGCGAAATCTGCCACCCTGGACATACAGGGAAATATAAAAGCATACCTATATGCGACCCTACGCAATAAAGTATTGCATGAATTGCGAACGGCATACAATCGTGCCAGGTATGCAGAAGTAATCAGGCAATTACAAGCGCAATCAACTGATGATCAAAGTCTGGACGCCATTTATGCAAAGGAGACGGAATGCCGTATCAACCAGGTAATTTCTTCATTGTCACCCCAGTGTAGGGAAGCATTCCGGCTGAGCAGGTTTGAACACCTTTCTTATAAAGAGATTGCAACATATATGAACATTTCGGTAAATACCGTAGAAAAACATATCGCTAAAGCATTAGGTATTCTTCGCAGTAAACTGAATGAATATGGAGACATTGCTATTGTTATCGCCCTTCTTATTAGTCTTAATCTGTAATTGTAAACTTTCCCTGTTGTTAATATCCCGGGCGCTTGAACGATAGAGACAAGATCCCTGGCTATGGGGAAGCTTCACCTCCGCCGAATTATCTTCCTGGAAAATGTATAAGGACGCTTCTGCAAAAAAAAGCTCCTACAAGTTGAAATTTATATATATTTATACCTTTCCATAGCCTTATTTTTTTAACCGAGCCCATTTGCCATGATCTACGTATTTCTTCGACCGCCCCCTCTAAGCAATTCGTTTTGGTTTTAAAGTATACTTGTAAATGTTTGAACAGGATTGTCCTTCAGACAAGCTTAAGTGACATGAAGGGTTCCTGGGAGATTAGAAATCACTCCTCCTTTGGCAACAACAATACGACAATCTCATGAGCCAGACGCCTTTATATAAACCTTCCTTATAATTAAAATTAAAAAAATGACTTTACTTTTTGACATGCCCGGCGGGGTTGAATGGTTTTTTATACTTATTGTTTTAGGCTGTTTATTGATTCCTCGGATTTTCTATTTAATCACCCTGCAATCAACCCTTGACACGGTATCTGCTGAGAACAGAAAAATGCCATCTGGGAATGTTTGGCTTTTATTAATCCCATTGTTTGGCACGGTATGGCATTTCATCATTGTAAATAATTTAGCCGACTCAATTGCAGCAGAAGCAAAATCAAATGATATAAGGATAGAAGAATCAAGGCCAGCTTACAGCCTTGGGCTTGCAATGTGCATCCTAAACTGCTTCTTTTTTATTCCGGGACTAAATATCGTGACAGGTATAGCCGGTTTAGTCTGCTGGATATTATATTGGGTAAGAATAAGCGCGTATAAGACTACTTTATCAGCTGGCAGATACCATTAGAACAATTAATTAAGCTAAAATAAGCCTCCCCTAGAAAGACCTTCCTCCGTCCTGCTTTGCTTGACATGATGATAGCAGAAGGAATAATCTCTTTCACGATTCGGAGGAAAGGACCTATCCCTTTGTAACCTGTCACATCGGTGGATACTTTGATACTGCAGCAACGTTCACTTTGGATACTTCCGCCCATATATATCTGACCATGGGGTCAGGACGGATATCTCAGGATAATTATGGAAATTGATCAGCTGCAATTTCTGCCGGCTTCCATGGCACGCGTTTGACACTTTGTCTATGGTCCTCCAATTAAGCTGTGGCTTTCTTTTGCCTTTTCCACTATATTCCCCTTGGTGCCCCCACCCTAAAACCAGTTTACGAGCTTTTTGACCGCTTTTACGGTTCCTGATACATATGATCCGGTTTATCCGTATCTTTGCACCGCTTTTCGGGCGGATTTGTTTATTGTTCGGCCCGACTTGCATTAAACGGAACTAATAAACATGAAATCAATAACAGAATGTCTGGAGGATCGCATCCTCATACTCGATGGCGCCATGGGCACCATGATTCAACGCCACAAGCTTACTGAAGCCG
Organism: Chitinophagaceae bacterium; assembly: GCA_036278455.1. GTDB lineage: Bacteria > Bacteroidota > Bacteroidia > Chitinophagales > Chitinophagaceae > FW021-bin31. Next base: position 4,038 of record DASULB010000180.1, read on the forward strand.
ATTTCCGCGGGGAAAGATTTAAAGATCATTCCCATGACCTTAGAGGGAATAACGACCTGCTCAGCATTACCCGGCCCGACATTATTAAAGACATCCACCGGGAATACCTTTCGGCGGGCAGTGACCTCATTGAAACCAACACCTTTAGCTCCACCTCTATCGCCCAGGCGGATTACCACCTGGAGTCCCTGGCCTACGAGCTGAACCTGGAAGGCGCCCGACTGGCCAGACAGGCTGCCGATCAGTTTACGGCTCAGAATCCCGACAAGCCAAGGTTTGTGGCCGGAGCCCTTGGCCCCACCAACAAAACGCTGTCTCTGTCCCCGGATGTAAGCAATCCCGGTTACCGGGCGGTCACCTTTGATGAGGTGGTCGCGGCCTATTATGAGCAGGTGCATGGCCTGTCGGACGGCGGCGCGGACACTTTGCTCATTGAGACCATCTTCGATACCCTGAATGCCAAGGCGGCCATCTACGCCATTAAAAAATATTTCAGGGAGGCAGGGAAGCCTGAGTTGCCCATCATGATATCGGGCACTATTACCGATGCATCCGGTCGCACGCTGAGCGGACAGACGCTGGAGGCGTTCTATGTGTCTGTAATGCATGCCCACCCGTTGAGTATCGGACTTAATTGTGCCCTGGGCGGCAAACAAATGCGGCCTTATATGGCGGACCTCGCTAAAATAGCGGACTGTTACGTGAGTTGTTACCCGAACGCGGGCCTGCCCAACGCCATGGCGGAGTACGATGAACAACCCGAAGACACCGCGGGGGTATTAAAGGAATTTTCAGAAGCCGGCTTTGTTAATATTGTCGGAGGTTGCTGCGGCACGACACCGGAACACATCCAAAAAATTGCGGAAAGCGTAAAAGATATCGCGCCACGGCCGCTGCCTGAGAAGGCACCCGCTATCGTATAACCAGTGGTACCCGGTCCGGGCGCCTCTGATACTACCAAGCGTGACTAATTATAAAGCAAATCATGAGTGAATCAGCTAATAAGCAATCATCCTTAACCCTTTCAGGGTTGGAACCCATCAGCATTGGCCCGGGCTCCCTGTTCGTCAATATCGGCGAGCGTACGAATGTCACCGGTTCTAAAAAATTCGCGCGGCTGATCCGTGGCGGGCTGTTTGAAGAAGCGCTTTCCATCGCGCGTCAGCAGGTAGAAAACGGCGCCCAGGTACTGGACGTGAATATGGATGACGCGCTGCTGGACGGCGTACAGGCGATGGTGACCTTCCTGAACCTTCTGCAGGCAGAACCGGACATCGCGAAAATCCCGGTCATGATCGATTCCAGCAAGTTTCCCATCATTGAGGCCGGACTCAAATGCGTACAGGGGAAATGCATCGTGAACTCCATCTCCATGAAGGAAGGGGAAGAAAAATTTATCAAAGAGGCCCATACCTGCCTGGACTTCGGTGCCGCTATCGTGGTGATGGCCTTTGATGAGCAGGGACAGGCTGACAGCATCGACCGTCGGGTGGAGATCAGCGAAAGGGCCTACAGAATATTAACCGAGAAGGTAGGGTTTCCAGCCTCCGATATCATTTTTGACTTAAATGTCTTCCCGGTAGCGACCGGGATAGAGGAGCATGACAAGAACGCCACCGATTTTATCGAAGCCACGCGTATCGTCAAACAAAAGCTTCCGGGGATAAAGATCAGCGGCGGTGTCAGCAATCTGTCGTTTTCCTTCCGCGGCAATGAAGCCGTACGGGAAGCGATGCACTCCGTCTTCCTGTACCACGCCATCCAGGCAGGTATGGACATGGGCATTGTCAATGCGGGGCAATTAATCGTATATGACCAGATCGAGCCCAGACTGCGGGAACTTTGCGAAGATGTCATTCTAAACCGCACTCCGGATGGAACAGAGAAGCTGCTGGCCTTCGCCGAGTCGGTCAAATCTTCCGGCGTCAAGGTGGAAAAGGATTTGACATGGCGTGAGGGGACCGTGGAGGAAAGGCTGAGCCATTCGCTGATAAACGGCATCACCGATTTCATAGAAGAGGATACGGAGGAAGCACGCCAGAAATACCCCAAGCCCCTGGATGTCATCGAAGGACCGCTGATGGCGGGTATGAACGTCGTCGGCGATCTGTTTGGCTCCGGAAAGATGTTCCTGCCCCAGGTAGTCAAGAGCGCCAGGGTCATGAAAAAGTCAGTCGCGGTGCTCAACCCGTATATGGAGGCGGAAAAAGAGAGATTGTTGAAGGAAACGGGCGTTGAGGCGCTCAACAACGGCAGGGTCCTGCTTGCAACGGTAAAAGGCGATGTGCACGACATCGGGAAAAATATTGTCGGGGTAGTATTGGGCTGCAATGGTTACGATGTGATCGACCTGGGGGTCATGGTGCCCGCTGAAAAAATCCTGCAAACAGCGATAGAAAAGAAGGTGGATGTGATCGGGGTAAGCGGCCTGATCACCCCCAGTCTTGATGAGATGGTGTATGTCGCCAGCGAAATGAAAAGGCAGGGATTTACTTTACCGCTGATGATCGGAGGTGCGACTACTTCCAGGACTCATACCGCGGTAAAGATTGAGCCTGAATATGACAACGGGGTCATTCATGTACTGGATGCCTCCAGAAGCGTGACCACTGTCAGCAAGCTATTGAATGAAGAGGGGAAAAAAGAGTTACTGGAGAAGACCAAACAGGAGTATGAAGGCGTACGGGAGAAATTTCGCAATAAAAAAACGGCCAAGCAGTATCTGTCACTGGCCGATGCCAGAAAGAATAAAACAAAGGTCGACTTTGAACATTATACACCGCCAAAGCCAAATTTCCTGGGGGTGAAGTCCTTTTCTGATTATGACCTGGCCGAGATCGCCCGCTATATCGACTGGGGGCCTTTTTTCATCGCCTGGGAAATGCACGGGAAATTTCCCGCCATCCTGAAGGACAAGGTCGTAGGCGTCGAAGCCCAGAAGTTGTTTGATGACGCGCAGGCATTGCTCGATAAGGTCGTTAAGGAGAAATGGCTGACTGCCAAAGCATCCATCGGCATCTTCCCTGCCAATAGCAATGGTGCGGAAACCATCTATGCGCAGACGCCGGATGGTGACCGGGTTCCCCTGGAATCCCTGCGCCAGCAGGTGAAGAAAGCCGCAGGGCAACCCGACGTGGCATTGTCGGACTTTATAGCCCCCGAAGACAGTGGCAAACAGGACTACATCGGCGCCTTTGCCGTGACTGCCGGTCTTGGCATCGAAAAATGGCTGGAAGAATTCCAGAAAGATCATGATGATTATAACAAGATCATGCTGAAGGCACTGGCAGACCGCCTGGCGGAAGCTTTTGCCGAACGGATGCATGAGCGCGTCAGAAAAGAATTCTGGGGATATGCCTCCGATGAAAGTCTGAGCAATGAGCGGCTCATCGGCGAAGACTACCAGGGAATAAGGCCCGCTCCGGGCTATCCCGCCTGTCCCGAACATACGGAGAAAAGAAAGCTCTTCAAGATGATCCACGCCACGGAAAACGCGGACATCATCCTCACCGATCACCTGGCTATGTACCCGGCCTCCAGTGTGAGCGGCTGGTACCTCGCCAATCCTGAAAGCAGATATTTCGGGATCGGGAAAATATTACCCGACCAGGTAGCCGATTACGCCAGGAGGAAAGGTTGGACCATAGAGGAAGCGGAAAAATGGCTGCGTCCCCAGCTGAATGACTAAATATGAGCCGGGAATATCATGCTCTCGCTTAAACAAGCCTTAGAGAACGCCCTCCTGGGCTACATAAGTTTTCATTTATTATTCCATCTCTCAGCCATACATCCTATGCGGCCTGGTCATTGTTTGCGGAGTGGTTGGGATAGCGAATAAATTAACCCATTCAGGCAAGGAGGATTATTATAATAAGTGTTACGCTTGATAATTAGCCAATACGCTCATCAAATAGCTTTCATCTTATAAAATTCAGTAACTTTAGAGGGTATAATGAGAGAAAATCATAGATTGTTTGCTCTTTGGGGGGAATTATTAAAAAGTATCGCATGAAAGATTATAAAAATTTATTGTTTCCGATTCGAAAGTTTTGCTTGGGAAACCTGTTATTAAAGGAACGCGTTTGACTGTTGAATTAATCTTACAGAAATTATCAGAGGGAGCTACTCTTCAGCAATTGTTGGATGCCTATCCTTCCATTAAACAGGAAGATATTATGGTTTTGGCGTATGCCTCTGACGTGATATCCGACGAGACAATACTGGCGGTAGCATGATCCTTGCCGACGAAAATATTCATTATTTTATAATTAAAGCTCTTCGAGAAGCAGGCATCTTGGTCACGTGAAGTTTCAAAAGGGATTAAGGATGATGAAGTCATTCAATGGGCTTTGGAAAAAAACTTGATAAATACTAACAGAAGATAAAGATTTTGGCGAATGGGTCTTTGCCCATCATGTTCAAAACCTCAGTGTAATTTTTTTACGTTATTCCTTTGAAGAATTTCAGGAAATTGCCTACTCACTTAGAAATTTTCTACTTCAGACCAAATTACAGCATCCTGTATTTATCACCGTTACTACCAAAAAAAATCCGCATCCGCCAATTGTAAGCGCGACATCATGTATTATCGGGCTAGAACCGCCGGGTAACGATAAGACACTTTTGATCTTATGGATTCCTAGCCCGGGAAAGTAAATGCTGCAAGCGCCGGGCTTATACGTTCCCTTTTCATAAAAACCATACCCTGGGATATCCGGAACCTATTTTTGATTTGCAACAAATGGTAAACATTTGGTACAAATCCTCAAAGGAGCAACCATGCATAAAGGCAGTAAGAGAAAGCCTTACAGGCAATAATCTCTAAAAGAAAGAGTGCTCTTATGTCGCTGGTACTTCAAGCCATTTCTGACCAATGCCTTGCTGGTCCAAGGATACCGAGAAGGAAAACAGAAAAGACCGGCTCTATTCAAAGGAAATTGAGTCGGTCGCCTAATCTGGTCGTTGAGCCATCCCGACCGTATTTTAACTTTCCGAGAGCCACAGTTATTTGTTTCCGGTTGGGTCGCCCTCTAATAGCTAATGATCATCCTATCTTCCGCATTATTATTAAACAAAGCCGTAAAGACACCAGGTTTACCGGCTGATTTCAGCTTCAGCGTTTGATGATTAACGCTGATCGAACCCGTATCTGTAAATTGATGCAACACCAGCTCTACCTTGGAAAACTTCGTCCGGTAACTGCCCTCAGGCTTCTCCAGAACGATTTGTTTAGCAGAAGGGTCAAAAACAATTTTCCGCTTGTAATAATCTCCTTTCTGGAATTTATAAGTGCTTCCATCATCCTCATAATAAACAAAGGAACTCCCTTTCTTACCATACCAGACATTCAGCTTCAGGATGCCGTCCCCGTTATCCGCGATACTCTGAATAACATTTTGCATGGGAATAATGGCCCCCGCCTTGATAAATACAGGCAAATCATCCAGTGGTGACTTCACCACATAGACACTGTCCCCGGTATATTGCCGTTCCGAAGACATCCTGTACCACTGCCCCCGCGGCAGGAAAACGCTTGACAAGATAGCTGTACTCACCACCGGCGCTACCAGCATGTTATCGCCAAAAAGGAATTCTTGCTGGTAGGCCGGATTATAAGTATCGGGATTATAAGTATCCTGAATCGCCAGTGTGCGATTAATAGGCAGGCCGGTTTCATGGGACTCATAAAAAGTGGAATAAAGATATGGTAACAGTATATAACGCAGATCAACCGAGCCGCGCATGAGCTTTAAATTATCTTCTCCCCAGACCCAGGGTTCATGCTGCATGTTATTTTTACCCGTATGATTCCTGAACATGGGTGTATATACGCCCAGTGACATCCAACGCACCATCAATGCCGGCGTGGGGTCACCCGTAAAACCACCCACATCCATGCCTACATAAGATTCCCCGCAAAGTCCCAGGCTGTTAATCAGCCGGAAGCCTAATAGCATGTGTTCGTCCGTAGGATTATTATCCCCCGTCCACATCGCGGAATACCGTTGTATGCCTGAATAAGCGGCACGGGTAAGCACAAAAGGCCGCTGGCCATCCAGGAGTTTACGCGTGCCTTCATAAGTGGCACGAGCCATTTCCAATCCATAAATATTACGCACCCGTTCCAGGGTAGCGGTGGTATCTCCCTGTCCGAATTCAATCAACGGTGGAATATCCTGGCCCCATGCCGAGGGCTCGTTCATATCATTCCAGAATCCCGTCACCCCGTTATCCGTCAATATTTTAAAATCTTCTCCCCACCAGTGACGTACGGCCGCCTTGGTAAAATCGGGAAAATGACTCCGACCCGCCCAAACGGAACCCGTATAAAACCTGCCATCCGGGTAACGGGCGAAAAAATCGTTGGCCTTTCCGGTCATGTAAGGCTTGTATCCGTCTTCTATTTTGATACCGGGATCGATAATGGTGACCAGATGCAAATTCAGCTGCTTTAATTTATCGGTCATCTCCCGGGGATCCGGAAAGGTTGTGGGATTCCAGGTAAATATTTTATAATGGTCCATGTAGTCTATGTCGCAATAAATAACATCAGCCGGGATGCTGTCTTCCCGCAACTTTCCCGCGACATCCAGTACCTCCTTTTGTGACATATAACTGTAACGGCTTTGCTGATAACCCAGGCTCCAGAGCGGCGGCATCT
>DASULB010000181.1:0-2645 GCA_036278455.1 Chitinophagaceae bacterium
AAGATGTTGCAGGAGCTCCAGCGGACTTCTGCGCCCAGCGCGGTCAATGTTTCGATCAGAACGGCGGTCTGGATGGTCATATGCAGACATCCTGCGATGCGGGCTCCTTTCAGCGGCTTGCTTTCGCCATACTCCGCACGGAGGGCCATCAGCCCGGGCATTTCGGCTTCCGCCAGTTCTATTTCCAAACGTCCCCATCCAGCGAGGGAAATATCCTTCACCTTGTAGGGCATTTTAAGATCGATGCTTTGAAGATTGTTTGACATGGTCAGTTATTTTTGAATGTTCAATAATAAAACAATGGAGAATTCCGGTGGCAAAAATACGATTGTAGTACGAAATATAGGAAAAGGTTCCTATATTTAGAATAAAACAATAGAAATTCATATGTTTATAGAACAAATAATTAATTAAAGATGAAAACCACCACTGAAAAAGTCGATTTCACTAACCAGGGTGCCGCTCCGGAGATGCAGCTGGACCAAAAGGATCTGGCCATTCTGCGGTTGTTGCAGGAAAACGCCAAGATCACGGTACGGGAGATCGCCGCCTCCGTGCACCTGAGCACCACACCTGTCCATGAACGGATCAAGAGAATGGAAGACACGGGGGTTATCCGCCAATACGTTACACTGGTCGACCATAACAGTGTAGGAAAGGGGTTGATGGTCATCTGTTATGTATCGTTAAAGGAACACAATAAACAGGCGGGTGGCAGTTTTATAGCGGCTATTCGCGCGATGAATGAAGTGGTGGAATGCTACAACATCTCCGGGGAGTTTGATTTTATGCTGAAAGTGGTTGTTCGAAATATGGACGATTATTATGATTTCCATGTGAATAAATTAAGCCAGATTTCGAACATGGGCCATGTCCAAAGCGCCTTTGTCATGGGGGTCATTAAGCAGACCCATCAGCTGGTCTATTGAAAAGGACGAAAGGGAAGCTGTACTTTCTGAATTTCGTGATTTTAGAAAGGGCATATCTGATAAACAAAGTGAGAAAGGCAAAACTATCTCCCTCTTGCTCCAACTAAAGTTTTTAATAGAAGATTACCTAAATACAGACTCCTTGTACCGCCGTTCTATGTCAACAGCATTCCGGCCAATGTAGGGGACCTCGTCAACAAGGGACTGGAGATACAGTTGACCGGTGATATTGTGAAGAATACACATTTCAGCTGGACGATCAACGGACAGATCACTTTTATGAACACGAAGATCACCAGCCTGTCGGGGAGCCATTCCGGCTTTAACGTGTCGACCGATGATATCGCCGGCGGCGTCGCTGAGGGAAGGGGTTTAAGTGATTATCCCATCACTTATCTGAAGATGGACAAGATTTACACCATTGAAAGCAGATACTAATATGGTTCATGTTGTGAATGCCTTTCTCGGAAAGAAAGGAGTGGAAAATTATAATAAAGCGAATTTTCTAAGGAAGAAACTGAAAGTTTATCAAAATGATCAAACTCAGTATATCCCATCCCTTCATAAAAGAGTGCGGCTCTATTTTTTTAATTATGCTTTGTTTATTGATAGGGTAGTTTTTGACGGAACAATGACCAGAGCACTCATTCAATTTTCTTTATTAATCAAAGTCTTGGAGCTTTTTATGAAAAATCAGGCGATAAATGGGTTAAAAAAAGCTATGGGATTATTTTGCAACTTTAAGTATGATTGTATTTTTTATTTCTACCATTAAACATTGCATTATTTATCATAGGTCCTAAGTAAAGCGTCTTTGTCATGGGGGGGTATTAAGCGGACCCATCAAATGGTCTATTGAAAAGGGCGCCATCTTACCTCGCCGGATCTATCAAAAAGCTCATCGCTCCGTTCAGAGCCGGCCCCCGAGGCTTTCCGGAAACACGAGTAAATCATTCCTCCATCCACTGCAACGCACTTCCTGCACGGTTTACAGGAGGATGTTCAATGCCCGGCATTGGGCGGTAAACCAGCCGCTCAACTACAGAACCTTACACCGTATATCCATTAGTGTAAAAAAAATTTTGCAAGAACCATGAAGTTTGTTTAACTTAGTACGAGATTGCGTATAAAGTACACGATTAATTTGAAACTGGCATTCCGGTATTCTTAATAAATCTATACTCACCTTTAAACGTATTCCATGAATAAACATCCACTTGGCAGACGCCTGCTGTCTGCCCTATTGCTCTTTGCTATCCCTTCCATTGCCTTTGCCCAGCAAAGAACCGTCAGCGGCAAGGTGACTGATGCAGTCTCGGGGGATGGACTACCCGGCGTAACAGTGCGCATTAAGGAGGTTCCCTCAGAAGGCGCAGTAACAGGATCCGATGGCGCCTATAAGATGGATCTTCCCGCCGCCGCCAAAACGCTTATTTTTTCCTCTGTCGGTTATCATTCCAGAACGATACCCATCACGGGTGCTACTTTGAATGTGAAGCTCAACAGTGGTAAAAGTCTGGAGGAAGTGGTGGTGGTGGGTTATGGCACCCAGAAAGCCAAGGATGTGAGCGCAGCCATTACCAGTATTTCCACAAAAAATTTTAACAAAGGCATCGTCACCAATCCCGTGCAACAGATCCAGGGGAAGGTAGCCGGACTGGTGATCACCCAGCCTGGCGGTGATCCCAACGCCAACGCCAGTATCCGTTTAAGGGG
>DASULB010000182.1:0-9005 GCA_036278455.1 Chitinophagaceae bacterium
GCGTTGGCATGCTCAGGTTTACCAGACCTTTGATGGTGGCGGTTTCCCTGATTTCGGCGACCATTTCATCAACGCTTACCGGTTTGGCAACAGGATCCGGGTTGGAATTCTGGTCCAGGCAAGCACACTTCTTTCTTGAGAACTGGACAAAATAGCCCGATTTTTCCCTGGGTTCCACCAGCCCTTTGCGTTCAAGATGATTATAAACCTGCAGGGCAGTGCTGATGCTGATTTCATATTGGTCACGAAGTTCGCGGACGGAAGGCAGGCGGTCTCCCACCTGGAATACATCTTTTTCGATAAGCGTTTCCAGCTTACCGGCTACTTTTTCATAGATGAAGGTCGTTTTTTGTTGAGCCATGATTGGTTATTTAATTTCTGTATTTTACGGTTATCGGGATTTAAAAACATATGACGAATAACAAATGCTCAATAAAATAGGGTTAAATTCTCACTTGTTTTCCTTATAAGTTTTTAAGCTATACTTTTGGGTTACTCTAGGGTAATATATTCATTTATTTTAACGATCTGAAATGTTTTAAGCAATGTTTTCAATTATAGTGATACTCCGATTGCTACACAAACCAATAGACGATAGGGAATGTATTAAGAACAAATGCCCCGATATTAAATGCAGATAAGGAGTTACCGCATGCTGAAAAAAATCTTTGATGTCAGCATCAGGGAATGCTGCATTCATAGCATTTTTTGCAGCATTTAAACTATGCAATTTCAACTCGGGGCGCTTGGATAAAAGGTTCTGAATCCATTCATCATGTATCAACTCTGTCCATTTTGGTAAATACAATCCTGCATCCGCCAAATTAGGCAGCAAATCTCTTATGGGAGCAGAATATAGCACATTGGCATCAAGCAATGCAACCGATTTTGATTGTTTCTCCATTTAATAACCCATGTTCAAATCTTGCGCCTGTTTAGCTAAAAAAGCTAAATGCTTCTTCCTGATGTTTTTTTGTTTTTGTTCATATTCTCGGACATCCTTCAGTAATAGACGCCTATGGCTGCCTATTTTAAAAAACGGCATTTCTCCCGTTTCCAATAGTTTAACCAGAAATGGGCGTGATACATTCAATATATTTGCGGCCTGCTGTGTACTAATTTGTGTCTCAACAGGGATAACCGATACGGATTTACCCTCAGCCGTGTTGGATAATATATCAGATAAGAGGACAAAGGCATCACTGGGAATAACAATATCCGCGTTGTTTATTCGAATATGAACCGTCCCATGTTTCATTTTCTTTAATTGCCTTGACTTAGACCTTATTGCAGTTAAAGATATCTGTGCAATTTGCTGATTTTCCTTGCTTATCCTTCTGATGCCAGTTTCCATAATATACATTTTACGCAGATATATGAAATAAACACAAACAAAACAAACAAAATAAACGAAATAGGCTTTTTTTCTGTAACCACCGCTAATCTCGTTTCAAACGTTGCTTATTGGGTATTTTCTGCCATCTTTTTAATTTGCCGGTTCCACCACTAATACAATAATCCTGTGTGGGATATTGCTTTTCAAATAGTTATCCCAAACAACTGTACGTTAGTTCAAATACATCATCAAGGCTTATTTGTCTTCAGCTTTATCTTCTGCCCGAAGATTTCCACTTTTTCAATCTGTTATGCACAAAAATACAACTTCTGTATCTGTTTTGGTTATTTATTTTAACAGACCTTTGCCGAATTCTTTTAATACATTTATAATGAGCGGAAATAATACAAGAAAAACTGGGTATGTTTCATTGACAGGGTTTTCAGCGCTTTTTATTGGTATCGGCATTGGCAGATTTTGTTACCCGCCACTCATTCCTGCGCTCATTCAGCATCACTGGTTTTCCGTTGCCCAGGCTGATTATCTCGGGGCCACCAATCTTGCTGGTTACGTCATTGGCGCAATATTGGCCTGGAAAATCAGCCATAAAATACCCGCGCCCCGTTTAATAAAAGCGGCCCTGCTGATATCCATTTTAACTTTTGCAGGATGCGCCTTTCCATTGCCTTTTATTTTTTATTCCCTGCTTAGATTGTTGGAAGGATTTACCGGGGCAATGATCATGGTACTAACCCCGTCCACCATATTTAACTATATTCCCGATGACAAAAAAGGTCTTGCCACCGGAATTATGTTCTCTGGATTGGGTTTGGGTATTGTAATGGTCGGTTCGCTCACCCCATGGCTTGTAAGCAAAGGATTATCCGCCCCATGGTATTTTTATGCCTTATTGAGCATTGTACTGTTTATAATATTTTATAACGGATGGCCGGCTTCTGCTCCTGTAATTGATCAACAAGCCGCTGATGCCACCACAAATACCAGAGTAAAGCTCACCAAAGCCATGCTCTTATTGATGCTTATTTATGCCTGCAATGCCATCGGGTTTGCACCGTTTACCGTATTCTGGGTAGATTATATCACCCGGGGGTTAGATCTGGGTACCCATACCGGAAATTTAATGTGGCTCCTGTTCGGCCTGGGAGGGGCAGCAGGACCGTTGTTAAGCGGATTGATCGCTGACAAGGCAGGAATCGCCCGAAGCCTTCGGGCATTACTTTTCCTGGATGGCTTCAGCGTTCTGCTTACGGTCATTTCATCATCGGTCGTCACATTAGCGCTCATTTCATTCCTGGCAGGTGGCACCGGAATGATCATCACGTCCTTAGTGGCCGCAAGGGTAAGTGAACTGGTAGACAAGGCACATCAAAAGAAAGTATGGGGATGGATGACAATATTATTTTCTGTTCTATATGCGGGCGACGCTTATTTGTGTTCCTACCTGTTTTCAGTCACAAACTCTTATCATCTTTTGTTTCTTATAAGCGGCAGTGTACTCATTGGGGGTGGAATAATAAATCTGCTGTTTCTCTTCTTTAAATATAAACCTCAAATAACAAACAAAGCCCGGTTTTCAAATCATTAAATCTTAACCAACTTTGCCTTCCCCGCGGGGTTCAAATCCTGCATTTTTAAAATTGATCCCGCTTCGGACTTTTGGTCTGTTGCTTTAAATCTGTTATGTACTAAAATACAAATTCTGTATCTGTTTTAATAACTATTTTTGACCGACCTTTGCTGTATTTTTCAACGTAAAAAAAATTAAAGGATTCAAAAATCATCAAATGGAAGAAAGATTGAACATCCTGCAGGAGTCGCCGGAAGCCTTTAAGGCCATGCGGGGACTGGAAGCTTACATTACCAACAGCGGGCTGGACCGAAAATTATATGAACTGATCAAGATCCGCGCTTCCCAGATTAACGGCTGCGCTTATTGTTTGAACATGCATACCCGTGACGCCCGTAAATTGGGGGAGACCGAAAAGCGAATTTACCTGCTGAATGCCTGGCGCGAGACAGATCTGTATACGCCCAAAGAAAGGGCGGCACTCGCGCTTACCGAATCCGTCACGCTGATCGCTGACAACCACCTGCCGGATGACGTTTATGAAGAAGCTGGCCGGCATTTTGATAAAAAAGAACTGGCGGCGCTCGTGATGGCGGTGGTCACCATCAATGGCTGGAACCGGATCCAGATTACGTCGATGGCGCCCCCGGAGGATTAACCCTGTTTTAGTCGCCCGAAGCTGCTGACGGGGTATCGGCGGCAAGTGGGCGCATCAATCCGGCCCTCCCGCCGTTTCTATTACGCAACAATTTACCTCAATGAATCAAAAAACAAAAGCTTATATCGCGCTTGGTGTCGTTTCCTTTGTTTGGGGAACCACATATCTTGCCATGCGTACCGGTGTGCAACACATGCCAGGCCTCATGCTGGCGGCCATACGCAACACTATAAGCGGCATCATTGTGATCACCTGGTTCCTGATAAAAGGATACCGCATTCCGGATTATAAAACCCTGCTCAGGCTGGGCATTATCGGCGTACTGCTCTTAGGATTTGGCAATGGCCTGATGTGCTGGGGAGAACAAACGGTCCCTTCCGGACTGGCGTCGGTCCTGGCGGCAGTCAACCCCATGTGTATGGCTCTTTTCAGCCTGATGCTGATCCGGGGCACACGGCTCAGCCCCCTGGTGATCACCGGCCTGATATTGGGGCTGGCGGGGATATTTATTATTTTCTTCCCTTTGCTGATGGCCCCTCTGCAAACAGGCCTTGCATTCGGAGCCATGCTGATCGTCATCGGCGTGCTGGGATGGTCCTCCGGAAGCGTTTACGCCGCCAAACAGAAGATCTCACTGAACATCTTTTACGCCTGCGGCTGGGAGTTCCTGCTGGGCGGCATTGCGCTTGGCATTGCAAGCAGCCTGACAGGCCATACCATTCCGCTTGCAGCCATCGATAAAGAAAGCTGGCTTTCCATCGCGTACCTGATCGCGCTTGGCTCTCTGGTGGGCTACAGTGCCTATCAATATGCCCTGAATCATCTGCCGACCGCACAGGTCGCCATCTATGGATATATCAACCCCATCGTAGCACTGTTTCTGGGGTGGATGGTATTGCATGAACGGCTGAACGGACGCATTTTCATCGGTGCCCTGGTCACCCTGGCGGGCATTTACCTGGTGCAGCGGTCTTATAATAAGGTTAAACGCTCTTTGATGCAAAGAATACCAGAAAAGAAGAAATCGCATTTACCGAGGCGGGTGGTCCTGCACAAATAGCAACGTTAGGTTTAAATTTGGCAGCATAGGCGTTATCCAAAGAAATAACGAAGCAAGGTCCGATTTATCGGAAAATCAAACGAGCGACGGCGCTCCTGCGGAGGAACCAGGCTTATACCAACGATTTGGCGGGGATGAAGCTGCAGGTACCGATCATCAGTGTTGATACGCCGTCGCCGGCACTTTCTCCGAAAAGGCGGCGCCCACTCTTCGGTGATATTTTTTAAACATCGCTTCTGAAACGGCCACAGGGCTTCCCGAAGGTGTTGCCGGATAATCATGGGTGCTGTTTACCCATTTCCATTCCCAGGCGGCGACCCGCGCGTTAAAAACGTCCATGTTTAAAGGACTGTTGCTTTCCAGGCATGAATCCGCGTACTGGAAAAACATCTGCCACCGCGGCTTGTAAAATCCCTCCAGCAAACCACTCCATTGCTTACGCGCATAATCATGCAGGGTGCTGTTTTCCGGCCCCCATAAGGTGATCAGATCGCGAGCATTAGAGGCATATAATTTCTTTTCCCGCGGGGTGACGCCCCAACGCTTTGCATCCGCCATCCACTTGCCCAAAAGGAAATCCTTCCTGGTTCCCAACAACTGATCCATATCGTCTATCAGCAACAGATATTGACTGCTTAACCGCTTAAATGCCTGCCGGTCTTTACCCCGGTACGCGTGGGCTATCTTTTGCTCCAGCAAAACGGCGTAATCGGCCAGGACTTGCCGCCCTACGTCCACCAGGTCAAACTGATAACCGTCATTTTCATGCAACGCACCGGATGCGTCCAGTAACAATCGCCATGCCTTTAGCAGATCATCCGCTTGATAGCCAAAGATGTTTTTTGATGCATCGCCGGCTTTGGTAAATGCCGGCCTGGAGGTAATCACGGACACCGGTCCGCCATAGCCATCCGGAGACCTGGCATATACCGAATGGCGAAGCAACCCCCAGGCTTCCAATGCCTCCTTGTTGACCACGCCATACCGTTCATGCACGTAATCCTTTATCCACTGATCCAGGTTAATAGGTACCTTTCGCCAGATGTTGTCCAGCATGAGTTGGTAAATGGCCGGATTTTGCTCCGTTCCTTCCATCGTCAGTCCCAGGCCCCTCAATTTCCCAGCCTTGGGATCGCCAATTAATTCCGCCGGCTGATCCGTCACACAGGGCATGCAACCTTCCAGGTAAATCCTGCCCCCGAAGTTGTGCAGCATGTCCCATATCCAGTATTTACCATAATAGGCTTCCGTTCGCTTCCAGACTGGATATTTTTCACTCCACAGATCCAGAATGATCATCTTGTTATCCGGAACGGCGTTCAGGAGCGCTTTCATCTGGGTAGGCTGCCAGAATTTCTTCTCAAAATGGAACAACCAACCCTGCATGACCCAGACAGCTGCCGTATCAATAAGATGCATGGACCCATATACCTTTTTGCTGATGTTATCAAGGTACAGTGAATCCCCGGTAGGAGGTGTCATCTCGTTAAAAACATCTGCGGAATAATAGTGGTTAGTTCCGTAGGTTTTTGTTTGTGCTTTCAAAAACTTCGTTCCTATCAGGGCAAACAGGGAATCCTCCGGGCTTAATATATTAACGGGCGGGAAATGGCTTCCCCAGCGGACCCGGTTAACCTTTGCATCGGGGAATCTTTTCTTAAAGGAAGGCGGAACATGCCCGGTAAAGGCCGGCAAAACAGGTGTCATGCCCAAGGATCTTTCTCGCGCCAGGATCTTCTTTTGCAGCGCTTCGTGGCTGTCAATCCAATGTTGAGGCAGCGGTCCGCCCCAGGCATCTAAATTACTCATCCAGAACCAGGCAAAATAGGCCGGCCCCGAAAAGAAATCCTTTAGTTCCTGGTCACTAAACCCCATCTGCTTATACACCTTCTGCCACACGGCGACCTGGCCGGTGATGGCCAGTGGCATATTGATCCCGTTGAGCGCCATCCAGTCGATTTCCTGCTGCCACCGGTCCCAGTCCCACCAGCTCATGGTATAGTTAAAGGTGCAATAATTAAGATAATAACGGTCATGGTAAGGTGACTGATGATGTATCTTAGCAGGTACCATGGGCAACCGGTCGGGCAACCCGAGATTGGTACCGTTCCAGGTGATCAGCAGGTGGCAGTAATGGCGTAAATAATAGTTCAGGGCCGAGGCGACAGCGACACCATTGTTGCCTCTCAGGATGATTTTTCCGTCCCGGCTTTCCAGTTCAAACACATCGGAAGGACCCTCCTTCGGGATATAGGCCACTTCAAAATGGTCTGCCTTCCCGGGGAGAATGCGCGCGATGAGATCTTTCGCCGCCCGCTCGTTTAACTGGGCAACCGCCGGGGCAGTAACGGACAATAAAATAATACAGAGAAAAAAGCCGGTGGATCTTTTGATCATGTTTCAAGGTTGTTTGACAGGTGAATCTTCACTTTGGCGGCTGATGGTAATTCGTCTCGCAAGGCTGGCATATCACCGAGGGTCTTCTGCCTGTCCCTTTTACATGCGTCAGGGCGTCGCCCAGATCATGACGGTACTGATCGGCCAAAGCCTTTAACTGTTTCACCACATCGGGATGCTGGGTTTGCACATCCATGGTCTCGCCAGGATCCACGCTGAGGTTATAGAGCGCCATGGGGACATTGATGGTGGCCGTTTTACCTGGCCACCCGTCATTTCCAGGCGGATATACTTTATAGCTTCTGGACCTGTGCGGAAAGATTAATTTCCATTTTCCCTGACGGATAGCCTCTAAGCTGTTTTTAAAATAGTAATAAACAAAATCAGTCCTTGGATGGGCGCCGGGCTCGTTCTCCAATAACGGCAAAATATTCACTCCGTCAATCTTACGGTCGGGCAATGGCGCTCCGCAGATGTCCGCGATCGTGGGAAGCAGGTCTATCGTAGAGGCGATCTTATTGCACAGGGTACCGGCAGGGATATGTCCGGGCCAGGAAATGGCACAGGGCTCCCGCTGTCCTCCTTCAAAGGAGGTCCCTTTTCCTTCACGCAGTCCGCCCGTATTGCCGGCGTGATTGCCGTAATTAAGCCACGGGCCGTTATCACTGGTAAAGACAATCAGCGTATTTTTAGCCACGCCCGCTTCTTGCAATGTTTTCATCACCTGGCCGATGGACCAGTCCACTTCCTCTATCACATCTCCAAACAGGCCCACGCCGCTTTTACCCAGGAACGCAGGGGAAGCCATGATGGGTACATGCATCATGGAATGCGCGAAGTATAAAAAGAAGGGATGATCCTTGTTCTGTTTAATAAATTTACAGGCGAAGCTGGTATAGTCCTGGGTCAATTGCCCCTGATCCTTTAGTGTGCGGATATATTGCACTATGTTATCACCGTTGTATAAAGGCAGTGGCGGATAGCGGTATTTTCTGTTAGTGGTATCGGTAATGGGCTTCCCGTCATAGTTTACAGGCCACATGTCATTGGAATAAAGAAGTCCGAGATAACGGTCGAAACCATAATGAAGCGGTGTATAAGGGGGCAGGCTTCCAAGCCCCCATTTACCCACCATGCAGGTATGATACCCTTCTTTCCTGAGCATTGCGGCAATCGTCTCTTCTTTGGGATTGAGCGCATCTTTTGTCCAGGGGGCAAAGGCGCCGTACATATGGATCCTGTTGGGATAGCATCCCGTAAGGATGCCCGCGCGTGAGGCGGTACAGGTAGCCTGAGCGGCATAAAAATTGGTAAACCGCATGCCCTGGGCCGCCAATGCATCCATATTGGGGGTTGTATAGCCAATACCACTGGCGAACTGAGGATCACCATAACCCATGTCATCCATAAAGATGATTACGATATTGGGATGTTTGGGTGGGACCGTAGGCCCGTGGAAAGCGACTGCCGCTGTTAGACCTGCCAGCATAAGGCTCCCCATGAGGATTTTATTTAGGCGCTGGTGCATGCCGGATAGTTTTGAAGTGAAACAAATTGAATCTGTCATGATTTCCAAGTATGCGTGAAGCCAATCTACCTCTGACTGGTCATTTCTTTTAATAAAATCTCAAACTTCTGGCTGGAAAAAGATCTTTCCCCCTGCTCCATTGAAGTATTTCACTCAATTACCCTGAAATATAAGTGTAACCATCACCGGCAAATGATCAGAAGCATAGGTCTCATCAATCGTTTTTTGTTCTAACACCCTAAAGTTTTCCGCGGGACGATACATAATATAATCTATCTTGTGCCTTGGCCGTTTCGTCGGAATGGTCAACTTACAATTCTCAGTGCAACTTCTGGTCATCGTGCTATCCAGCAACCGGATGACGTTGCTTTCGGGTAGCGCGTTGAAATCACCACCCAGAATAAGTGGCAATGAAAGAGGTTTCACCAGCGAAGTCAG
>DASULB010000183.1:0-12699 GCA_036278455.1 Chitinophagaceae bacterium
TACCTTTAGGCCGCTCCTGGCGGCCGTAATGGCAGCGCAGGTGCCTGCCATACCTCCGCCTGCAATGACCAGGTCGGACCGGATTTCAATGAGCCGGCTTTCTCTGGCGGCGGTTTTTTCATCTTTTATCATGTGTACTGAGCTTCACAAATTTTTTTGATGGAAACGTTCCTTTGTCTGGTGACGTAAGACGTAATCAAACCTATAGTTTCAACCAGTGATTGTCAAGCTTAAGGGGAATATTATTTTCCGAAAACGTTACCGTAAACGTTTTCCTTTCTCGTAAACGTTTCCGGAATGGCAGCATGGTTTCACCTTTGGTCTGTAAATCTTCAGGTTATATTGTTGCGGAAATGATACCGGGGAAAATTCCGGTTATGCAATGGGGTGCTATTATCGCCCGCAGTTAATGTTTTCCTGACCACGGTCTCCGGGGCCGTTAATGATAAATTTGATGTAAAAAAAGACACCGGAAAATGATCCTTCAGAAAGTTCGGGAACCGGGCTATAAATCATATCCCGTCGCTGGCAAAACTGTTGCAGAGAGCTTTCTTTTAGCGTCAGGGTGGTTGTCCCTCAATTTGTCAATTCGCTTTTTCCGCGGGGGCAACCGGCATTCGGCAACTATTTATGGAAAAGAATTACCAGGTGATCATGCCCTCCGATAAATGGGTTGAAATCGAAGTAAGGAGCTTCTTTTCCATGTAAGCCAATATGGTAGAGGACATCATAATATCCTTGGGGCGTTTTTTAACAAGGTAAGCCATAGCCATCCTGTTCCCAGTGATCGTTAAGGATTATAAATGGGCGTTTTTTGCCACCGGGCGCCTCATTGGACAAGAATACCCGAACATTTTGCATTTATCCGGGGCCCAGTAACGTGTCGCTGGTCAACAACCGGATCCGGGTTTCAAAAGAGCAATGGGAAAGCACGGGGTTCCCTGCGGAGTGACCAGGTGGTCGAATCCGGCATCTTCATTGGAAGATGGTCGAAAAGCCATCGAAAAGACCAATTGTTGAACGGATGGTAAACGGGAGGATCTGACGATCCATCACCGGGAGATTTGATCTGCCCATGCTGCTGCGTCCATTACTTCCGCCTGCCGGGGAAAGACCTTTGTTAAAAGCACCCTGTGTACCTCTTCATCCCTGTCCGCGCAGCAATCGGCTAAAACGGTTATTTTATAATCTTTATCAGCCGCTTCTCTCACCGTAGATAATACTACGCCGCTCGTGGCTATTCCCGCGAGCACGATATGTTTTATCTCCTGGGACCGTAATACGACCTCCAGGTCACTTCCTGTAAAAGCACTCACGCGCTTTTTTACGATGACAATATCATCGGGCTTTGGCGCCACGGAGGAATCCATCTTGTAGGCTTCTTCGGTGTCCATGGTGAAAGCGGTATTCGTTTTAATGACAGAAAACGACTTATTGGCGGGGCTGACCTCCGGATATCCTTTTCTGAATCCTACCACAATGAATATGACAGGTATCTTAGCCGACCGGGCGGAATCTATGGCAAGAGCAACCGATGATAAAACAGGAGAGTTGTCTTTGAGTACTTGCACCGTCCCCGGCTGAATATCCATTACTAAAAGGGCGGAATTTGGCTGATTACTGTCTATTGCCATTGTATATTTATTTATAAATTTTTAAACGCCTTCTTTCACGAAAGCCCCGGATGTACCTGGTGTTTTCCAGGGAAAAGTAATGCATTTTTGCGCATGCCGGACCAGGAAAATGGATATACGGTGGGATGATGTTTTATAGCTTTTCGGGAATACATGAACGGCCGTGCTTTTTTAGTGGTCACGAGTTTCCCGGATCACCGGGGTTACCAGTGTGACCCTCCGGCACCTTATCGGGGTGAGCACATCCTCCCCCTGGCTGGAGTCCCGGTGCCACGGCCCGGCAATCGGGCCTCTGTAATGCATTTTCTTTTTGATTTCGGGATACCGTTTTGCGAGTTCACCGGCAGATGAAGACAAACGTTTTGACCGCAACTGCTCCTTTAGGGTTATCATTCCCTCACTGCGAACGTTCCTGATGCGGGCATGGATATCTCAGGGATCTCCATAAACGGCAGCAGCCAAACGATGTTGCATGTGACGGCGTTAAGATGGCGTTTTTCGATCCGGTAGGAAGGATGGGCGGCCGGTGAGCAAGGTCGGATTTTTCATCCGATACAACAGATGAACGGAAGCATCCCTGGTAAAACGGCAGTCACCCTTCCTGAAGAACAAGGGGTCACTTGCATGGAGCGTTCAGGCACTTAGCGTACCTGAGCGGTGATTTATAATATTTGGATAGTGGGTGGCCTCTGTTTAACATATTTGTCAGATTGTTATATCAATTCCATTTATGATCGGATTGGCGCTGTCGAAGGGGCAATTCCGCAAAATACACGGCTGCTCCGGCTTATCCTTGCTATAAACGGAAAATATCTGTTCAAAAGCGGAATTTTGGCGGGTAAAACTAATACCCGCGGCATTTGTTCTATAAATAAACCCAAAATAGCGGTAAATTTGCAGCCATGAGCGAACAACAAAAAATGTTAGATGAGATCACCCAATCGGAGTATAAATTCGGATTCAGCACTGATATTGAGATGGATGTGGCTCCTGCGGGTCTGACGGAAGATACGGTCAGGTTTATTTCAGAGAAAAAAGGGGAACCGGATTTTATACTGCAATGGCGCTTGAAAGCTTTCCGGCACTGGCAGAAGATGACTGAGCCGCATTGGGGCTATTTTGACTATAAGCCGATAGACTACCAGGCCCAATCCTATTATGCAGCCCCCAAAAAACGCCCCCAACTGGCCAGCATGGATGAAGTGGACCCTGAACTGCGCAGTACCTTTGAAAAATTAGGCATTTCGCTGGCAGAGCAAAAAAGGCTTTCAGGCGTCGCCGTGGATGCCGTTTTCGATTCGGTATCGGTCGCCACCACCTTTAGAAAACAATTGATGGACGTCGGTGTTATCTTCTGTTCCATGAGTGACGCCATCAGGGAATATCCGGAGTTGGTAAAAAAGTACCTGGGTTCGGTGGTACCCTATTCCGATAACTTCTATGCCACGCTGAATTCAGCGGTGTTTTCAGATGGCTCTTTTGCCTATGTGCCCAAAGGGGTGAGGTGCCCGATGGAACTATCCACCTATTTCCGCATGAATGCCCAGAATACCGGACAGTTTGAGCGCACCCTCATCATTGCCGAAGAAGGGGCGTATGTCAGTTACCTGGAGGGTTGTACCGCGCCCATGCGCGATGAAAATCAATTGCACGCGGCCGTAGTGGAAATCGTGGCACTGGACCGGGCAGAGGTGAAATATTCTACGGTGCAAAACTGGTTCCCGGGCGACAAGGAAGGTCGCGGGGGCGTCTTTAATTTTGTGACCAAACGCGGCTTATGCGCCGGCCACCATTCCCGCATCTCCTGGACGCAGGTGGAGACGGGTTCTGCCATTACCTGGAAATACCCCAGTGTGGTGCTGAAAGGGGATTATTCCCATGGGGAGTTTTATTCGGTAGCCGTGACCAATAATCACCAGATGGCGGATACCGGTACCAAAATGCAGCATATCGGCAAAAATACCCGGAGCCGGATCGTGGCCAAGACCATCTCTGCGGGACACAGTAACAGTTCCTACCGGGGGTTGGTGCGGGTGGCTAAAAATGCGTTAAACGCGCGAAACTATACCCAGTGCGATTCGCTCCTTGTCGGGGATAAATGCGGGGCACACACTTTCCCTTACATCGAAGTAAAGAATAAATCCGCGCAGGTGGAACATGAAGCCACCACATCCAAGATAGGAGAAGACCAGATATTTTATTGTAATCAACGCGGCATCGGCCCGGAAGAAGCGGTAAGTTTGATCGTAAATGGCTATTGCCGGGAAGTACTTAATCAACTGCCCATGGAATTTGCGGTGGAAGCGCAGAAACTGTTGTCGGTTTCACTGGAAGGAAGCGTGGGGTAATTATTTAAATCAAAAAGAAAAGTTAAGCAATGTCTATGTTAGTAATCAACGATTTACATGCCTCCATTGAGGGCATGGAAATTCTGAAAGGAATCAGTCTGACGGTGAATCCGGGCGAAGTGCATGCGATTATGGGACCCAACGGGTCGGGTAAAAGCACGCTGGCCTCGGTGCTTGCCGGCAGGGACACCTACGAAGTTACGCAGGGAAGCATCACTTTAGAAGGAAAGGATTTACTTGAAATGGCGCCCGAGGAGAGGGCCCGTGAAGGTGTATTTCTGGCTTTCCAGTACCCCGTGGAAATACCGGGGGTGAGCACCACCAATTTTTTGAAAACCGCTGTCAATGAAAAGCGTAAAGCGCATGGAGAAGCGCCATTGGACGCCGTACAGTTCATGAAAATGATGAAGGAGAAAATGAAACTGGTGAACATTGACCAGACTTTGCTCAGCCGTTCATTGAACGAGGGTTTTTCCGGCGGGGAAAAGAAACGCAATGAGATCTTCCAGATGGCCATGCTGGAACCAAAACTGGCCATCATGGACGAAACGGATTCCGGGCTGGACATTGACGCGCTTCGTCTGGTATCCAACGGTGTAAACGGCTTGCGCGGCAAAGACAATGCTTTCATTGTGATTACCCACTACCAGCGCCTGCTGGATTATATCGTGCCTGATTTTGTACATGTCATGTACAACGGAAGACTGGTTAAAGCCGGAGGCAAAGAACTGGCACTGGAGCTTGAGGAAAGGGGATACGACTGGATTAAGGAAGATGTGGATATGGTGACCCAATAAACAGACATCCTGCCTTAGCCATGGTGTTGAGCCGGCAAAGGAAAAACATAAAACCAGGGCCTATAGCCGCTCAGTACATTGATAAAGACACTTTTGGCGTTTCCCTGCGGAGGAAGGACTCCACCTCAGATATGCAGACCCGCTTCATTGTGGCAGTTCAGATGTTTCACAGGTTGCATCTGTAAAGTCTACAAAAGGTTGAACGCATAGTAGCGCATATTAGCTCATCATAATATTATATAATAAGAATGAATGCTTTAGAATCAGCAGTGCAATTGCCGGCGAGGATTGACGCATGGTGGATGGAAGAAAGTAAAAAGCCTGCCTCTGCTCCGTTGCAGCAGCGGATGCAGGAGGCCTATGGATATTTTAAGGAGCATGGCTTTCCCCATCCCAAAATGGAGGACTGGAAATATACCCAGGTGCATAAGGTGGTTGATTTTCCTTATGCATGGCCGGTGAAAAAGGAAAGCAAAATCAACAACAGTACTTTTGAATCGTTGCCCCTGGCAAATATTGAGGATGCTTACCGGCTGGTATTTGTCAATGGTTATTTGCAGGAGGATCTGTCGGTATTACCCGACGGAGATCACGGTTTCTCGGTGACCCATCTTGGGGAGGACGCCGGAAATGTGCATTATGAACAGTACCTGGCCTCGGTGGTCCATACCGATACCGGCTTTACAGCCCTTAATACCGCCCTGCATACCGATGGCGTATTGATCCATATACCGGCGGGAATGGTGGTGGATAAGCCGGTCATGATCTATTATGTGGCACTCACCACCGATGACCTCTACCTGATTCAGCCCCGCAATATCGTGGTGGCGGAAAAAGGGAGCCAGGTGCGGTTTGCCGAGATCTTTGTATCCACGGGGGGAGAACCCTCCCTGACGAACGTGGTTACGGAGATCCAGGTCGGCGAAGGCGCCAACCTGGATTATTCTAAGTTACAGCTGGAAGAGCATCAGAATTTTCAAATTGGTTATACGGGTATTATTCAGCAACGCGATTCCCGGATTGACACGCACCTGATCTCTTTGGGAGGAGCCTTTATCCGCAATAACCTGCATTTCATGCTGGAAGGAGAGAATTGCTCCAGCATCATGAATGGCTTGTACATCCTGAAAGATGAGCAGTTCCTGGACAATCACACCCGTGTGGATCATGCCTTACCCCGCTGTTACAGTGATCAGCTGTATAAAGGGATCCTGGCAGACAAATCCACAGGGGTGTTTAACGGGAAGATTATCGTACACCCTGATGCGCAGAAAACGAACGCTTACCAGCGCAACGTGAACGTGCTGCTTTCCGATAATGCCACCATTAATACAAAGCCCCAGCTGGAGATCTTTGCGGACGATGTGCGTTGTACACATGGTGCCACCGCCGGGTTTATTGATGAAGAAGCAATATTTTACCTGCGTGCACGGGGAATATCCGAAGCGGACGCGCGCAATATGCTGATGAATGCATTTGCCAATGAGATCGTAGATAAAATGAATGTGGAATCGGTGAAGGGCCCCTTAAGGCAATACATTGCACAAAAATTGCAGTAAATATTAGGGGCAGAGAAAATGCCGGTTGAGCAGCATGGGCAGGGATAGCAGATAATGTGGCGGGGGGTATACATCTCGCAATAACCGGTTCCCTCCTTTAGCTGTTTGTTCTTTATTTTTGATTAGAGACCGGCGACTGATTCCTTATGATCCTTATGCCTAAAACGCTTTCTCATGACAACACTAACAGATACAGGTGCCGCCCCTCTGGATGTAAAAGCCATCAGGGAGGAATTCCCGGTACTTCATCAGGAGGTAAACGGCTATCCCCTTGTTTACTTTGACAACGCCGCTACTTCACAAAAACCCATACAGGTAATTAAGGCGCTGACGCGTTATTATGAAAAGGATAATGCCAACATTCACAGGGGCATTCATACCCTGGCGGAGCGCGCTACGGCTGATTTTGAAAAGACCCGCCGCGCGGTACAGGCTTTTATCCATGCGCCCGAAGCCGAAGAGATCATTTTTACAAGCGGCACGACCGCCGGCATCAACCTGGTGGCGCAGACCTACGGCAGGAAGTTTTTAAGACCGGGTGATGAGGTGATCATCACCGCGATGGAGCACCATTCCAACATCGTTCCCTGGCAATTGATCTGCGAGGAAAAGGGCGCCATCCTGAAAGTAATCCCCATTACAGAGACGGGTGAATTGTTGATGGATGAATACCGGAAATTGCTGACGGACCGGACGCGCATTGTATCGGCGGTGTATGTCTCCAATACCCTCGGAACGGTGAATCCGGTAGAGGAGATCATTCGCCTGGCCCATGAAGCCGGCGCCAAAGTGCTGATAGATGCAGCACAGGCCATCGTACACCTGCCAGTGGATGTCACCGCGCTGGATTGTGATTTCCTGGCCTTTTCCGGCCATAAAGTTTATGGCCCCACCGGAATGGGAGTCCTGTACGGGAAACGGGAACTACTGGAAGCGATGCCCCCCTACCAGGGAGGCGGCGAAATGATCAGGGAGGTCACTTTTGCCGGAACGACCTATAACGATATTCCTTATAAATTTGAAGCGGGAACACCCAATATCGCCGATGTGGTTGCCATGAAAAGCGCCATAGAATTTGTGACGGGACTGGACCGGGAAGCGGTGGCCGCCCATGAGGGTCATCTGCTGGAAAAAGCGATGAAAGGCCTCGCGGCTATAGACGGCATCCGCCTGATCGGAACGGCCGCCCATAAAACGGGAGTGGCTTCCTTTATCAGCGACCGGATACATCACTTTGACCTGGGCATCATGCTGGACGCTCGGGGGATCGCCATCCGCACCGGGCATCATTGCACCGAACCTTTGATGGCCCTTTTGAAGATCGAGGGAACAAACCGGGCCTCTTTCGCCGTATATAATACGGAAGCGGAAGTGGATTATTTCCTGGAAACGCTGGAGGCCATTATACAGAAAAGAAAAAAATGAAACCGGAGATAAAAGAAATTCAACAAGAGATCATCGATGAATTTTCCCTGTTGCAGGGGGATATGGAAAGTACCATCTTTTATATCATGGAACTGGGAAGCCGGTTGCCGCCACTGGAGGAGAAATATAAAAAGAGCGAGAATCTCGTAAAAGGATGCCAGTCAAAGGTATGGCTGACTACCAGCTTTGAAGACGGGAAGGTGCTTTTCATGGCGGATAGCAACACGGATGTTACCAAAGGGCTGATCAGCTTGCTGGTAAGGTTATGGAACGGGAGGAAACCCGAAGATATCCTTCAGACGGATCTTTTCTTTATTGACAAGATCGGCATGAACAAGGTGATCGGTTCCCAGCGCTCCAATGGCTTTGCCTCCATGATCAAGCAGATGAAGCTATACGCCCTGGGATATCAGCAAAAAGAAGGGCAGGTGAATTGAAGGTGAGGTCAGGGATGGCTATCGTGCCCCGAGCAAGTTATCGTCGTTTTTAGGATATCTTTGCGGTGTGATCATCATTAAAAAAAATAAACTTGCATGCATCATGAGTGAACAACCAGTTTCTGATCATAATGAACTGACAGGGTCCGGCGACAACGCCTCCGGCGATAAAACGGGTGAGTTTATCCGCGGCGAAGCCATTTCCCTGATACAAACCTGTTATGATCCCGAAATTCCCGTGAATATATGGGAATTAGGACTTATATATGAAGTGAACGTGACTGAGAATAAGGAAGTGGAGGTGATCATGACGCTGACCTCACCTTTCTGTCCGGCTGCCCAGTCGTTGCCCGAGGAGGTGAAAACCAAACTTGAAGGAATCTCTGAGGTAAAGGATGTGACCGTTGAGATCACTTTCGACCCGCCATGGGGCCAGGAGATGATGAGCGAGGAGGCTAAACTGGAATTAGGTTTTATGTAAAAGCATTACTGACAATAACCACTTGTTTTATTGATGTCACAAATCCATCCCGGCAAAAAAGCCGCAGGCGAAAAAGCTACAGACTACATAAAACCGGGCATGATTGTGGGGCTGGGCACCGGCTCCACGGCTTACTGGGCCATAGAGAAAATCGGACGCCTGGTGGCCGGAGGTTTGCAGATAACCGCCATTGCAACTTCCAAACAATCAGAACTGCAGGCGCGGCAATTGAACATTCCCCTGACTACTTTCGCGGAAGTCACCCATATCGATGTTGATATTGACGGCGCCGATGAGGTGGACGAAGACCTCAACCTCATCAAAGGGGGAGGCGGTGCACTTTTAAGGGAAAAGATCATCGCCTCAGCGAGTGGGGAGATGATCGTGGTGGTGGATGATCGTAAATTGGTGAAGCAACTTGGCAAATTTCCCTTGCCCGTGGAGGTGATCCCCTTTGGCTGGGAAATGACCGTAAGAAGATTACAGGAAATGTCCTGCCGGACCACCCTCAGGCGTATAAACGGCGAAGCTTTTATCACCGATAACGGAAACTACATTATTGATTGTGATTTTGGGATCATTGCTGCCCCTGCCACTTTACATGATGGGTTAAACAACATCCCGGGTGTGGTCAACAATGGTTTGTTTGTTCATATGGCCGGTATCGTGATCACTGGTTATCAAGACGGACATACAGAAGTACTTTCCAGAAACCCGTCATAAGTGCGATACCACGATCATAAGCGCAATAGTGAGATTATTTTCTCATGATGCTTCATCTAAGTCTCGACCTTCTAAGGGCGGACGACCGGTCACCATCATACGTTCGCTGCTCCTCCTTACGCTGAATTGTTTCCTTATTTCACGCTCCTATCATCATGTATTCCGGAAGTCAGGAAGCGATCTTGTTGACAGGTGTTTACGAATGATCGAAGATTTTAAATAAATGCCAAAGGTCATCCTTTCTCGCTTTGTGCTTCTAAAATATCCTCGTATCTATCTAAAATATCCCCTTTGAAACAGGGCAAAGGAATTGTCACCATAAAAATTTGCTTTAGTTTTGCGGCATGAAAATGAATAAATCACAGGGTTCTAAAACGAACGGCAAAGCATTTTCCTTTCTTTTTTCATGAAACTTTCTGTTTCAACTATCCCTGAATGGTCGGACCATCTGATTTGTAAAATTTCAAAAAGATAAAGTTTGTCTGGCCAGCCTTCTTGTAGGCAGGAGATGCGATTCCTTGTTTTCAGAACCCGAAAAGGACACCGGGGTCCATGCCACCTGACATGATCCCTGATGGAGATGCTGTAAACAAAGGATTCGTATAATGGCTAATGGTGAAATGATTAAACAGGATGATTCTCTATGGAAATGTATGGTTGAAGATTTATTTCCGGATTTTATTCGTTTCTTTTATCCCAAAGATTGTGGGACATTTGATTTGCGACATTTTGATTTCCTGGATAAGGAATTACAGAAGATGTTCCCGGATATTGAAACAGCCACAGACAGGCGTTTTGTGGACAAGTTGGTCAAAGCGCGCAGAACAAATGGTAAAGAGGAGTGGACACTGGTGCATATTGAGATTCAGGGGTATCCAGACGAGCAATTTTCCGAGCGGATGTTTACTTATTGGACCAGGCTTCGAGACCGCTACAAGCAACCTGTTACGGCCATTGCAATTTTTACCGATGCCAATAATAGGATCCCGGATCACTTTGAAATAGGGGTACTTGGCACCAGACTGGAATACCATTATAATGCCTACCGGGTCTGTGAGCAACCGGAGTATCAGCTAAGAGAAAGTAAGAACCCTTTTGCGCTGATTGTGCTGGCAGCAAGAATAGCATTATTTGATGGTCAAGTAACGGACAGTGAATTGATGATCCGTTACGAGTGGATTTACCGGGCACTTGAAGGAATCGAGCTGCCCGATAGAAAAAAGCAAGCCATCCATGCATTTTTGAGCGGGTGCGTTCATTTTGCTGATTCTAAAACTTACAGTACCTTTAATAAGGAATTAAAAGCCATCACCGGAAAAAGTAATGTTATGGGCACACAAGAATATTTAAAAGCGAAGGGTCGCGAAGAAGGTCGTGAAGAAGGCCTCGAGGAAGGTCGTGAGGAAGGCCGCAAGGAAGAAAAGGTATTATTGGTCAAGAGCCTTTTAGCCAGTAATCAGTTTACCATTGCCCAAATATCGGATTTCGTCAAGGTGAGCCAAGACTTTGTTCGTGAAATCGAAGAAGGTGTTATGGTAGAATGAAGATATGTGTTATTTACACACAGAAGGTATAATCTTCGGGGAAATCAGTTCCCTTTCCACGGCCAATCCTAATGGTGTATGTCAAGGTCGGCCAAGGTTTTGTGTTTTCTGAAAACTGGAATAAATGTATTGAGGTAGATTGAAGTATCTCCATCTACATGCCGTCTCTTCCTTTGTCCCCTTTATTTATCACTTAAAACTGATTTGCCTGCAATTAATTTTCAAGTCACATCCAATAGGAAGGCTGGCTTTAGTTGTTAAATGTTATAACCTCATTAATTGGAAAGTAGAGACGATCACCACAAAAAAAATGTTATGGGTGTACAAGAATATCTTTTTAGTATAGGGTTTGAAGAAGGGTTTAAATAAGAATTTAGAAAAGAGTTTGAAAAGGGTTTTAGGAAAGAGCTCGAGGGGAAATCCGACCAAAAGTTTGAAGACTTGTTTGCAGAATATTCTGAACAAAGTTTCGAAGAATATCTTGAAGAATATTATGAGAAATGGGCTGAACGGAAGTTAAAGAAATTATTAATAGATGTAGTAAGCAATGGGCGTAGGTTAATCACCGAAATAATCTGTAGGAGAACCTTGAGCCACTAAAGAACATACCACTAATGGTATATTCAATGTCATCAACCTCAGTGATGCTTTCGTATATATATTACAATAATAAGGGAAGCAGAATGATATTCCGTTTATCGGCCTGATGAAAAACGAAAGCTTCCGAGAGGGAGCTTTTGGGCTTTATCAACCCTCGTATTCCATTAACAGTTTTATTTTTTTGAAAGGGGTATCAAAAATCAGCTATCCGCTGGCTGAACGGAACCTGGTATTTTTGAATGGAACCCATGCTGGCTTGTTAATGAAATGTTACCCCGTGAACAAGTATATCTATGACAGAGATTTGGGCGGGTTTTCAAAGTGAATCTCAGCAAAGTTTCTTATTTTGCGAGGTAATTTCTTATCATCACTTTTAAAACAAACGCATGAAAAATGTTCTTCGTTCTTTGCTATTTATCAGTTTAATCGTTTTCGTAGCCGCTGGCGCCATGGCGCAGCAGCACCATCCGCCCTTTTGGAAAGACATCCAGCAATTCAAGCACCAGGACAGCATTCAGCCACCTCCCCGACATGCTATTTTGTTCGTAGGCAGTTCCTCCTTTAGAAAATGGACAGATGTCCAGCAATATTTTCCCAACCACAAAATCATCAACCGTGGCTTTGGCGGTTCCACTTTACCGGATGTAATCCGCTATGCGAATGATATTATTTTCCCCTATCAGCCCAAACAAATCGTCATTTATTGCGGTGATAACGACGCTGCATCTTCCACGAAGATCACCGCCGATAGCATTTTACACCGGTTTACCCGTCTTTATACCCTGATCCGGAGCAGGTTACCGCGCACCAAAGTTACCTATGTGTCCATCAAGCCCAGTCCCAGCCGGGAGAAGTTTTTTCCTGTAATGGACCTGGCGAATTGGGAGATCCAAACGTTTTTAAATAAACAAAAGCATGCGTCGTACGTAGATATCTGGCATCCCATGATGGACGATCATGGAATGCCGCGAAAGGAGCTTTTCGGCAGTGACATGCTCCACATGAACCCAAAGGGTTATGCGATCTGGAAGAAAGCCATCCAGCCGCAGTTAGTCAAATAAGCCGCTAAAACCAAGCCATCATGAAATCAATAAAGCGTACCGTCCTGCTTTTGGGCATGACGCTGATTTTTTATCCCGTTTTTGCGCAAC
>DASULB010000184.1:0-13814 GCA_036278455.1 Chitinophagaceae bacterium
ATATCTCTGGCGAGGCGGCAACCGAGAACAGGAAAAGGAGCAGATCAATACCCTGCTCACCCAAAAGTTCGACACGGTACAAAATAATGCCGTCCTGATGATGTTGCAGGACCGGTTAAATCATTCCGGGCCTTCGTCATCACTCCCTTCCCTGACCGATATTTTCAGTGAACAATTCGCGCCCGGCCTGACGGTGATGTACAGCTTCCAGCGGACAGACAGGGATTATCCAGTGCTTGTGATCTTCCGAAAACCGGACGGCCGTTTCGTAAGGGACTCCACGGGCAAAATATTTTCGGTTGCGCAACTCGCGCGCTCCATCACCAACCTGCCTTTTTACCTGACCAACGGCAATACGCCGGAGGGTATATACCGCATGTCGGGCTTTGATGTATCCCGCAGCAGGTTCATCGGGCCTACGCAAAATATCCAGCTTTCCATGCCTTATGAGATACCGGTGGACAGTTTCCTGGTTACGCCCGCACCGGATGATACAACCTGGACGATCGACAAATACCGTGCGTTACTCCCTGCCTCCTGGCAGCAGTATAAGCCTGCCTACCAGGCTTATTACGCGGGTGATGCGGGCAGAACGGCCATTATCGCGCACGGCACGACCATCGATCCGGCCTACTATAAAGGGCAGATCTATTACCCCTGGACGCCTTCCCAGGGTTGTCTCTGTACCCATGAATCCTGGTCGCCCGAAACCGGCCTTCGCCTGGAAAGCGATCAGCAAAAGCTTGTTGACGCCGTCCGGCAGGCAGGTAACGGTACCGGTTATGCGATCGTCATTGATTTAGACGATCAGAAAAATTCGGTAACGCTCGGGGAAATACTGCCTTATATTCTAAAGGATGAAAAGTCGTTGTAAGGCTTCCCGGTACCGGCTTAATGAGTGGCCTTCTTTTGCGGAGCTTCTTCTTTTTGCCCTGCGGCTTTCTTTGCTGTTTTGACGGACGCCTTTTTCTCCGGTTCCGGCTTCTTCTTTTTTGGCTTCGGATGAAATAGGGGGATGCGGTAACTGATGCTATAGTTGACGTCAAATACGCTGTTCTTGGTAGCCTTCCCAAAGCCAGGTATCAGATAAGGCCTGACCTGTTTATCAATATTCTGGGTCGTCAGGATACGCAGATGAAGACTCCATCCGAGAAAAAGATTGTTCAGCACTTCGGCTTTCAGACCCACGATCAGTTCTCCCCACTGTGGCAAAAGCGTCTTGGAGGAGAAATGACCGTCCACATTTCCCCAATAAGGATCTGATATCTGATACTCCGGAATATTGCGTCGCATGCGGGCGATGCCATACCTGAAACCCACATACAGCATATTGGCCTCACCGGGGTATTTTCTCTTGAGCAGGTTATAGTCTACTCCCGCCTTCACAAAATAACCATTGGAATTATACTCAAACACCGGCTTGTTCTCCAGATGCGTCTTGTTCCAACCGCCATCAAAGGCTACGTAAAAGTCGCTGTCAACCCTGAGGTCCGTCTGTATTTCCAGGTCCGTCCGGTAAGGATTCAGGTAATGAACGGGTATCCGGCTCAGGTCAAACCCGATCCGGAAGCCATATTTTCGGTCGGATCGGTATTGTGCACGCGAAGGAGTCGTGACACATGCCAGCGTGATGCACAAAAGCACCGCCAACAAAGCAGGGTTAATAGTATATTTTAAGATTCGTGGCATTCGTGGTGATGATCTTTTTAGTGGGAACCGCTATGGAGTCGATGTAATGGGTCGTATAATAGACGGTATCTATGTCGTAAAAGGTCGTGAAGCCGCATCCGGATGAAACGAACTGCAGGCTGTGGGTATAGGCAACTGTGAGCGTATCCCCATGCGCCATGGTACTATCCGGTTGCAGAAAAAAACCCGTGCTGTCCGCGTTTGGGTTCAACGGCACATAGAGACGGTCGACAGCGGCGGTATCCGCCAACAGGCTGTCGCTTCTGCCGATGCCGTACATTGTCAGGGCAGGAAGTATACTGTCCCTTTCGACTCCATCCACCAGGTGGTAAAAATGAATGCCCAGTGAAGTGGCCACCGGTGAATTACAGTCTTTATAATCTTCGCAGGAAAAACACAGACAGGCCACGATCCCTATAAAAAGATATTGAATTCCTCTCAATTGCATGCTACTGAACTACTTTTCCGGGGCAAAGTACGTGAAATTATGATTGTAAAAAACAGCCGGGATGCAATATAGCCATCCGGATGAACAGCAAAAGCACCTGTGCAAATGTGGTTCTCTGCTAAACGACAATGTCCGGCAAGGTCCTTCTGTCATCCCCTAGAATCCCTGGGCTTTTCACCTTTCGCCTTTGGACAGGAATACCCTCATCTGGTCCCGGGCCCGCATCACAACCAAATACACCGCCTTAAAATCAGAGCAGGGGCGGTCACCCTCAGGAGAAAATAGTAACCTGACACTTTGGGTGTTTTCATTCATCCTATAGCTCTTCCTTTAAAAAAGCGCCTGTATAGCTCTTCTTACACTTTACCATGGCCTCCGGCGTCCCCTCAAACACGACATTGCCTCCGCCTTCACCTCCGTCGGGGCCCAGGTCGATGAGATAGTCAGCTGTTTTAATCACATCCAGGTTGTGTTCGATCACCAACACCGTGTTGCCCTGATCCACCAGTTTATTGAGGACGTTCAATAGCAGCTGGATGTCCTGGAAATGCAGCCCCGTCGTCGGTTCATCCAGGATATAGACCGTTTTTCCCGTGGCCCTTTTTCCCAATTCAGTGGAAAGCTTCACACGCTGGGCCTCCCCACCGGAAAGTGTCACAGCCGACTGCCCAAGCGTAATATAGCCCAGCCCCACCTGCTGCAAGACCTCGATCTTACGATGCAGGGAAGGAATGGCTTCAAAAAAGGTCACCGCTTCATCCACTGTCATGTCCAGCACATCAGCGATGGACTTTCCTTTATACCTGATCTCCAGGGTTTCCCGGTTATAGCGGCGGCCATTGCACTTTTCACAGGGCACATACACATCGGGCAGAAAATTCATTTCAATGGCCCGCATGCCGCTGCCTTCACACACATCACAACGGCCGCTTTTTACATTAAAGGAAAACCGTCCGGGCTTATAGCCGCGTATTTTGGATTCGGGCAGGCCTGAGAACAGTTGCCGGATATCGGTAAAGAAGCCGCAATAGGTGGCCGGGTTGCTCCTGGGCGTACGGCCGATGGGCGACTGGTCTATTTCAATCACCTTATCGATATCCCTGAGCCCTTTCGCCTTTTTATAGGGCATGGGCACCGCCCTGGAATGATAACAATGCGTGGCCAGGATCGGGTACAGCGTTTCATTGATCAGGGTGGACTTACCACTCCCCGATACCCCGGTAACGCAGATAAACACTCCCAGCGGAAAGGTAACATCAATGTTTTTCAGGTTATTGCCACTGCAACCGGTGAGGGTAATTGCCGGCCCGGTTCCTTTTCTCCGCGTGGCCGGGACCGGGATCTCCCTTTTGCCATTCAAATAGTCCGAGGTAGCGGTATGCAGTCTGGAAATACCCGCCGGCGTGCCCTGCGCCACAATCTTCCCGCCATGGACACCGGCCCCCGGGCCAATGTCCACCAGGTAATCGGATTGCAGCATAATATCCTTGTCATGCTCCACCACCACAATGGTATTGCCGGTATCCCGCAGGTTCTTCAGCGAGCCGATCAACCGGTGGTTATCACGCTGGTGAAGGCCTATGCTTGGCTCATCGAGGATATAAGTAATGCCCATCAGTTGCGAGCCGATCTGTGTTGCCAGGCGGATGCGTTGCGATTCTCCGCCGCTCAGTGAACGGGTAGGCCGGTCCAGCGCCAGGTAATTCAACCCCACATCCAATAAAAAATGCAGGCGGTCGCGGATTTCCTTGAGCACATCCTTGGCGATCTTGTTTTGCTTGTCCGTCAGCCGTTCTTCTATCCCATCGAACCAGTGGGATAATTTCTCGAGACTGAACTGGTTCAGTTCGGCGATGTTTTTACCATCCACCTTGAACCACAGGCTTTCCTTCCTGAGGCGTGTGCCACCACATTCCGGACAGGGGCTGAGCCGCATGAAATTTTCCGCCCATCCGTGAATATGATCTGAGCCATTATCGGCAAAATAGCGCCTCACCATATTGACGACGCCCTCGTATTCCGTATTATAAAAAGCGGGCGCTTCGTCAAAGCCCATGTCCATCTCCAGTTTGCCGTTCTCATCGCCGAACAGCAACAGGTTGAGTGATTTTTTTGATAATCCGCTGATGGGGGCCGAAAGAGAGAATTTATATTTTCTGCCTAACTGCTGGACCTGCTTAAATACAAAGGCCTCGCGTGCCTCGCCCAGGGGGGCGATGCCGCCCTCATTGATGGATTTATCCGGATCCGGGATCACCCGGTCCATGTCAATTTCATAAATGCTGCCCAGTCCTTTGCAGCGGGGGCAGGCGCCATAAGGTGAATTAAAGGAAAAGGCGTTGGGAGAGGGCTCCTCGTAAGAGATGCCCGTGTCTTCGCACATCAGCCGCCGGCTATACTGGGCGAGCTTCCCGTTATCCTGCACCTGGACAAACATCAGGTCCTTGCCGGTCTGCAGGGCCTGCTGTACGCTGCCGGAGATGCGGGCGCGCGACGCCTCATCCACCACTACCCTGTCCGTCACCAGTTCAATATCGTGTATCTTATAGCGGTCCACCTGCAGACGCGGTTTTAGATCGGTGATCTCCCCGTCAATACGCACCTTCAGATAACCCTGTTTGCGCAACTGCTCGAACAGCTCACGGTAATGCCCTTTCCGCCCGCGGACCACCGGCGCCAGCAATACCAGTTTTTTACGGGGAAAATGCTGATACAAGTGACCCACGATCTCTTCTTCGGTGAAGCGTACCATCTTCTTACCGGTGTTGTAAGAAAATGCCTCACCCGTGCGGGCGAAAAGCAATCGCAAAAAATCATATACTTCGGTAACGGTCCCCACCGTGGAACGGGGGTTGCGGTTGGTAGTCTTCTGTTCGATGGAAATGACCGGTGAGAGACCTGTGATCTTATCCACATCGGGACGTTCCATGCCCCCGATAAACTGGCGCGCGTAAGCCGAGAAACTTTCCAGGTAACGCCGCTGTCCTTCGGCATAGAGCGTATCAAAGGCAAGGGATGACTTGCCGCTGCCGCTGATGCCGGTAATGACGGTCAGTTTGTTCTTTGGAATGTCAATGTTAATGTCTCTCAGGTTATGCACACGGGCGCCAAACACCGAGATATTGTCATCCCCCTTGCGGGGTATATTATTTTTTTTTGCCATTCTTGTTACAAATTTCAAGGGAACAGTGGAGCACAGCAAAAGGGTGGGCCCAAAACCGTCTACACCCTTGTTCCGTAATAAACACCATTACACTCAAATAGTTGATCGCGCACCGCTAAGCTGTTGTCCGGAAAAAATACGCCCCGAAAGCGGATCTCACGGCGGTATCCCAGGGAAAATCATCCGCGAGGGTGCATTCCGGAGGTGATCTGCACGGGAGATCTCCGGGGGTGATCAAGCCACTAAGCGTTTCCCATGCCCCGCTGTTCAAAATAATTTTGGCAAAATTACACCTCTTTTCCCTCAATTGCAGAAGGGTTCTCTCCCCGGATTTTTTTATCTCTGCCAAATCCTTTAAACTTGTGGTCTTTCTCAACGTTTAATAAATACTGATATGCAAGTCTGGAAAGAGTTTCAAGAAAAAAATAAGGACCGTTTTTTAAACGAGTTACTCGATATGTTGCGCATTCCTTCGGTGAGCGCAGACAGCAAGCACAACGAAGACATCAAACGCTGCGCTGAAATGGTCAAGGCCCGGCTGGAAGAGGCCGGAGCGGACAAAGCAGAAATCCACCGGACCGAAGGACATCCCATCGTATACGCGGAAAAGATCATTGATCCCAAGTTGCCCACCGTGCTGGTATACGGCCATTACGATGTACAACCGCCCGATCCGTTGGAATTGTGGAAAAGCGGACCTTTTGAACCTGTCATCAAAGATGGTCGCATCTACGCCCGCGGCGCGTGCGATGATAAGGGCCAGTTTTACATGCATGTGAAAGCCTTTGAGACTATGGCGCAGACCGGCACCCTGTCCTGCAACGTCAAGTTCATGATCGAAGGCGAGGAAGAAGTGGGTTCCGCCAACCTTGAAACTTTTGTCCGTGACAACCAGCAGTTACTGCGTGCCGATGTGGTGTTGATCTCGGATACATCCATGATCAGTATGGAACATCCTTCCCTGGAAACCGGTCTTCGCGGACTGGCCTATATGGAAGTGGAAGTAACCGGCCCCGACCGCGACCTGCACAGTGGCGTCTATGGCGGCGCGGTGGCCAACCCGGCGACCATCCTGTGCCAGATGATCGCTTCCCTGCATGATAAAGATAACCATGTCACCATCCCCGGGTTTTATGATCAGGTGGTCGAGTTGACAAGTGCCGAAAAAAAGGCCCTGAACGAAGCGCCCTTTGACGTGAAAGAATATAAGAAGGACCTGGGCATCACTGAACTGTGGGGGGAGAAAGGCTATACCACGCTGGAACGCACCGGCACCCGTCCCACCCTTGAGATAAACGGCATCTGGAGCGGCTCCACCGGTGAAGGGGCCAAAACCGTACTGCCCGCCAAGGCTTTTGCCAAGATCTCCATGCGGCTGGTACCCAACCAGAAATCCAAGGCGATTGAAAAATTATTTACGGAGCACTTTCAGAAAATAGCCCCGGCCGGCGTCACCGTCAAGGTCAACGCCGTCCATGGAGGCGAAGCCGCGGTAACACCGACGGACTCCATCGCCTACCGGGCGGCGGAAAAGGCTATAGAAGCCACCTTTGGCAAAAAGCCTATTCCCACACGCGGGGGCGGCAGCATTCCTATCGTGGCGCTCTTTGAAGATGCCCTGGAGGTAAAAAGCGTACTCATGGGCTTCGGGCTGGACAACGATAACCTGCATTCTCCCAATGAGAAATACGACCTTTTCAATTATTATAAAGGTATTGAGACCATCCCATACTTTCATCAGTATTTCGCGGAGATGTCCCGGTGAGCAATAGATGCCGTGGCACGATGCTGTATTTTGGAGGCCTTGTGTCCTCAGGCCGGTTTTGTCTTCCGCCGGCTATCCAACTTAACGGATCATTCATTTTTAATAATCGATAACTTTAAAAAGGAGTGCCTGAAAAACTTCGTATTGATAAATACCTGTGGGCCATACGGATCTTTAAGACCCGCACACAGGCGGCGGCCGCCTGTGACCAGGGGAAGGTAAAAAGCCAGGGGGAGACCGTAAAACCCTCCAGGGCGGTTTTGGTTGGTGATCAGTATGAGATCAGAACAAAGGCGCGGAAATGGGTGGTCCGGGTGACCGGGATACTTGCCAGCCGGATGCAGCACAGTGAGGCCATAAAATACTATACGGACATTACTCCGGAGGAGGACCTGCAATATAACCGCCAGCAGGCAGCCAGTTTCTACACCGGCAAGCGTTTGAGCAAGGTGGGCCGTCCCACCAAAAAACAACGGCGAAACCTCGATGGCTTTATGGACAATGAATGACCCTTGGAATGGATTGGCCATTGTTGGGACCCGGAAGACAGCTGTATATTCAACACCTGCACCTCCGAAGACCCGGTTGACAACCGGTGGTGCTTTGACCGCGGGCAGCCATACAAACCGCTGTAAAACGGCCGCATTTTATGCTGTGCTGTAAGGAGCGACCGCCTAACGGCCTTCAAATCAAGCCGGCGCGGTATGATCCCATAAGCAGGGGTGTTTTCAGCGAACCGCCACTTCTTCAGTAAAAGTTCGATTGACCCGATTTCCCCCATTTGCCGCAGGTCCCTGACCCCTGTTCACCGATTCCGCCACCGGGGGAAAATAGCCTGCCACCCGTATATACGGGGATCACCATGAATTTTTCGTTTTCTACCGCTTTCGTTAGTAATTTCGCATCTCTTTTAAAATACCTTTAAGATGCCCAAAAAGACTGATGTGCTTTCCGGTGATTACCTGGCAAAACTTGGCAGGGAGTTCGGCACACCCCTATATGTATATCATGCTGAAAAAATTGAAAGGCAATATCGTAAGCTGCAAAACGCTTTCAGCGGCTCCAAAACCCGTTTTTTCTATGCCTGCAAGGCGCTCACCAACATCAACATCCTGAAGCTGATGCAGCAACTGGGATCCGGTCTTGATACGGTTTCCATACAGGAGGTAAAGCTTGGGCTGAAAGCCGGCTTTGACCCGCAGGACATTATATTTACCCCCAATTGTGTTGCCCTGGATGAAATCTATGCCGCCAAGGACCTTGGCGTACGCATCAATATTGACAACATCTCCATCCTGGAGCAGTTCGGGAATAAATTTGGTCACACCTATCCGGTTTGTATCCGGTTGAACCCGCATATCATGGCGGGTGGTAATTATAAGATCTCCACGGGCCACGTAGACAGCAAATTCGGGATATCCATCCATCAATTACGCCATATCGAGCGGGTGGTACAGTCTACCGGGCTCCATGTGAACGGTCTGCATATGCACACGGGCTCCGAGATCAAGGATGTGGACGTATTCATCCAGGGCGTAGAGATCATGTTTGAGATGGTTTCCCACTTCCCCGAACTTGACTTCATCGACCTGGGGAGCGGCTTTAAAGTGGCTTATCGCCCCGGTGATCCGGAAACCGATGTGGACCAGTTAGGAAAAAAACTCTCCGAGTCCTTTAATAATTTCGCCAAAAGCTATAACCGCCCGCTGGAGATGTGGTTTGAACCGGGAAAGTTCATCGTAAGCCAGGCCGGGTACTTTATCGTAAAGGCCAATGTGATCAAGACCACCACCGCCACGGTGTTTGTCGGTGTCAATTCCGGTTTCAATCACCTGATACGTCCCATGTTCTATGACGCCTTCCACCTGATCCGTAATATCTCCAATCCCAAGGGCATCGAACGGATTTATACCGTGGTAGGCAACATCTGTGAAACCGATACTTTTGGCTGGGACCGCAAGATCAATGAAGTCAGGGAAGGTGATTTCCTGGTGATGTACAACGCAGGGGCCTATGGCTTTGAAATGTCCTCCAACTTCAATTCCCGGTTAAAACCCGCCGAAGTACTGGTAAAAGACGGCAAGGCTCACCTTATCAGGATCCGGGACACCATGGAGGACCTCCTCAGCCACCAGGTCGAAGTTTTATAACAGGCTTCCCTGGCGGCCAGGCCGGTCAGAAAGGCCTACTGCCTGCAAAAACGAGATGAAATGATGGGACGGCCCCTTCTGCGAACATTACGGCATTGATCGCCTTGATCATCAGGCATTCCTCCGTGGAACGGATACGCACCTGGGGCCCTTGCCGGTGAAACGGCCTTCCCACGCTAAAGGCATCACAGGACGGTAAAGCCTCCTTGAAACCAAAACAGAAGGATCACGGCGGCCCGGACGGTCTTTTGGACAGAAAAAAATTACCAGCGACCCCTAAAGGCCCGGCACGCAGATGATCCATGGGCAGGCATCCCACTGCCGGTCATATGGCCAGCCCATCCTATTTTTTTGAATTAATAATTTATACTTTCAACTTTATTTCGCTACCTTTGCGTTCCGAAAATTATTTTCCAATGGACGCGATTGCATTTGTTCAGGATCAGCTAAATCCTAAAAAAGAGTTCCCAAAGTTCAAAGCCGGTGATAACATCACCGTCAATTACAAGATCATTGAAGGGAACAAAGAGAGAATACAATCCTTTAAAGGAGATGTCATCAAACGGCAGGGCCGCGGTTTCACCGCCACCTTCACCGTTAGAAAGATCTCCGACGGGATTGGCGTGGAAAGGCTGTTTCCGCTATACTCCCCTAATATCGAGTCGATTAAAGTGCATAAAATTGGCCGCGTACGCCGCGCCAAATTGTATTATTTGCGTGATCGTGCCGGCAAATCAGCCAGAATCAGAGAAAAAAGAGTTTAAAAATAGTACAGGTGACGTTTTTCAGGGAAACGGAGATCGGTTTGTCCGATTTCCGTTTTTTGTTAAATATCTGTAAAGCCAAATAAAAAGTCACACAAAATATTGCATTGCATTATTTATATGTATCTTTGTATAGCAAACGTTCTGTAAACCATCTAATATTTTAAATCATGGTATTGTTATTTGATATGCCCGGAGGAACCGAATGGATCCTGATCATTCTGGCCGTATTGGTGCTGTTTGGTGGAAAGAAAATTCCTGAATTCATGAGAGGCTTAGGTCGTGGTATAAGGGAGTTCAATGACGCCAAGACCAACGTGAAGAATGAGATTGAAGAAGGTATGAAGGAATCCCATACCGCATCAAATGCTGCGCCCGCCGCTGCTGCACCTAACGTTGCTCCTACCAACAGCGTGCCCAGTCCCGAGAAGGCGCATTCATAAGTCCCTTTCGGAGACAAATTAGTTTTCAGCGTGTCTATCTTGCTTCTTCAGGTCGGCTGAGTACATTTCTATTTTCTCCATGATGATGGAGAGTCGCCGCGTACATCAAAAATAGCGCGGAACAGGAGGGAGTGTAGTTCAGGCTGACCTTGTCGTTTTTTACGACATGAAGCGCTCACCTTGTATTTATCCTTTTTTATCTGCTCCTCAAAATTGATGGCAAATTCTTTGTCGTTCTAACAATTTTTTCAGCGCATCCACCGTTTTCTATTTATTTATTTCCCGGTTTTTCAAAAAAATAGCGGAACCCAGTACCAGAGGGCTACTTGGCATAGATGTTGCGCCTGCGCATTTATTCTTTTCCCTGTTACCTTCCAAATTCAGTATCGGCCGCTAAAGGGGGCACCTTTATATTTAATAATCCCATCCAGCGAAACGCTTAATACGCGAAGGTGACCCGACCGAACTTTTTTAACAGAAAATGTCCTTGGTATTCAAAATATAATTAATATCTTTGCAAAAATCTCGTTGCTATCGGTAACCAATATGTGAGAGCATGATATCAAGTGATGGGTTGAGAACAGCAAATGATAGGAAAAATAAACTGTATTTCGATGCACAAACGCTTGATTCAGCTTGTGATGGTTGGCCTGGTCCTCGGACTTTCCAATAACGTTCTGGCGCAAAAAAAACAGCATCTTTCAAAAGATACTTCATCCACTGGCGCAACCAATGCTAAAGATTCATTGATCGTCCGGGTAAAAGCCGTGGACACTACTTCCGCCATCCAGCTTTCACCGGTTGTTGTAGCGGTCAATGCCAGCCAGACGCACGCAACTGATAACACATTGCTCCAGCCTTTAACGGAAATGATACCCAATAATTTCGTTTCCGGCAATCTCAATACCTATGTCATTCATTTTATAAAGAACTATTATCAGGATAATAACAGGAACCTGCAGGATCTGCAATCCAAAAGCGGGTCTTATTTCTCGATTATAGAGAAGATTTTTGACCAGTTCGGTGTTCCCGAGGAATTGAAGTACCTGGCGGTTATTGAATCTGGCCTGAATACCAACGCCCGCTCACAGGCGGGGGCGGTAGGTACCTGGCAGTTGATGTCAGGTACGGCGCGTCTGCTGGGCTTACAGGTGAACCGTCACCGTGATGACCGCCGTGACCTGTATAAGTCCACCATTGCCGCAGCTAAATATTTGTCCAGGCTGCATGACAGATTCGGCAATTGGCTGCTGGTCATTGCCGCCTATAATTGCGGCCCCGGTGGTGTGCTGAGAGCCATTGACGAGAGTGGAAGCGCTGATTTTTGGGATATGAAGAAGTACCTGCCCCAGGAATCGCAGCGGCATGTCATGAAATTCCTGGCTACGGCCTACATCCTGGACCGGTTTGCCAGTTTCTTCGGGGTAGATAAGACCAACCTGTTTGGGAATGATTTTCAGCCCATACCCGATAACAGCCCCGTCATTAACACGAAGAACCTCGCTATTTTCAGGATTTCCGGCAAATACAGTCTTCCTGTCATTGCCAAATATACCTCCATGAACATCAACGAGTTGAACAAACTGAATCCGGGATTTGACAAAATGATGTCTAGTGCCTCCAACGCCTATGATTTCCGGCTCCCGGCCGACAAAATGGTCCTGTTCAAGGAAAAAAGGAATGCCATTCTCAATGAATCCGTAGAAGTGCTGATGGAGAACAACCGTCAGCTGGCGGAAGCCAATTATCCCCCCGCGAAAGAATTGCCTTTAGCGAAGGAAGAGCGTCCTAAGGGGTAAAGCTTCGAGCGTCCCAACCCTAAGGAATGATTTTACGAACGTTGGTGCTGGTTAAATTTCCCGTAATAGATAAGATAAAATCAACCGTTTTTAATCACCGCTATTCCCGGAAGTTCCTTGCCTTCAAAGTATTCCAGCATCGCCCCTCCCCCTGTTGATACGAAGCTTACCTGATCGGCCAGCCCGAATTGGTTGATCGCAGAAACGGAATCCCCACCCCCGATAAGCGAGAAAGCACCTTTTTTGGTCGCTTCGGCGACGGCCTCAGCGATAGCTTTGGTACCCTTTTGAAACGGCTTCATTTCAAAGACACCCATGGGGCCATTCCACAAGATCGTTTTGGATGCCAATATGGCCCCACTGAAGCTGACAGCTGATTTCTCTCCAATGTCCAAACCCATCCATCCCTCCGGGATGTGGTCATTGTCCACCTCCCGGGTATTTGCGTCGGCAGAAAAGTTATCCGCCACGACGGAATCCACCGGCAACAGGAGATTGACTCCTTTATCTGCGGCCTTTTTCAGGATTTCCCTGGCAAGATCCAGCTTATCCTCTTCACAAAGGGACTTGCCGATCTCCTTTCCCTGTGCTTTCAGGAAGGTATAGGCCATGCCACCTCCCACTATCAGATTCTGTACGCGCTCCAGCAGGTTCTCAATGATCAGGATCTTATCGGAGACTTTGGCGCCGCCCAGGATGGCGGT
The DNA here is from genome assembly GCA_036278455.1 of Chitinophagaceae bacterium. Taxonomy (GTDB): domain Bacteria; phylum Bacteroidota; class Bacteroidia; order Chitinophagales; family Chitinophagaceae; genus FW021-bin31. The sequence goes on from DASULB010000184.1 coordinate 12,926, forward strand.
AAAAGGATGCTCAGCGTGATGCAATACTTTTTCGGCGTTTTTGATCTCTGCGTCCATCAGTAAACCGAACATTTTACGGTCGGCCGGGTAAAATTTGGCGATGATCGCCGTGGAGGCATGGGCACGGTGAGCGGTGCCAAAAGCATCATTGACATATACATCTCCCAGAGACGACAGCTTTTTCGCAAAATCCTCGTCCCCTTTTGTCTCCTCCGGATGAAACCGCAGGTTTTCCAGCAACAATACACCACCCGGCTGCAATGACCCGGCGGCTGCTGTAGCAGCTTCCCCGATGCAGTCGGATGCGAATGCTACCGGACAACCCAACAATTCGGTCAGATGGGCTACCAGGTGCCTGAGTGAGAATTTATCTTCCGGCCCTGACTTTGGCCGTCCCAGATGGGACATCAAAATGACACTACCCCCATCCTTTCTGATCTTCTGAATGGTGGGTACAGCCGCCTCCATGCGGGTATCATCCGTAATCTGAAAGTCATCGTCCAGCGGAACGTTGAAATCCACGCGCACCAGCGCTTTATGTCCGGAGAAATCAAAGGAAGAAAAATCGATCATGATCGCTAATATGTAAGGTTTTACTGATGTAGTTTAAAGTAAGTAAGATCGCATCAGATTGATTATCTGAGATTAAGGGCCATTATCACAGCCTGTTTATTTCCATTTAATTCCTGCTACCTCAGTACGTTACTTTTTAGACAAAATTAAAAAACTTCCGAAAGGCATATTCCGGAAGTTTTTTATAAAGTATTGTAATTAAATCCTTTATGCGGTGGCTTCCACAGGTGCTAGTTTGCCTATCTTTTCCAGCAGGTCCGCTATGCGGTTGGAATAACCACTCTCATTATCATACCATCCGACAACCTTAACCAGA
>DASULB010000185.1:0-9900 GCA_036278455.1 Chitinophagaceae bacterium
TCCGTTATCTTCACCTAAATAGATTTCTCTTGTGCTTATTAATCATCCGTGCCACTAATGGCGGGCACTTCGCCAACGTTTAAAAACCACGGAGCGCGATCCATCCAATTATGGAATTCGCGTCGTTTCGCATACAACACATCTTTGATCCCTGAACTCATTTACTCTGTTTTGCTTCCCGGAATCGAAATGCCTATCCCTCCATCAATCCTGACGGCCTGTCCAGTGATAAAACCCGCTTTATCCCCGCACAGAAAAGCCACCATCGCGGCCACTTCATCCGGTTTACCAATGCGTTTCATCAAATGCATGTCGACGCATTCGGCCATAGCTGCCTCCGGATCCGGTGAAGAAGCAATGGTTTCCTGCAACATAGTGGTATCCACGCTTCCCGGGCAAACCGCGACACAACGAATCGCAGGGGAATAATCCACTGCGATGCTCCTGGTCAGGCCCAAAATGGCCGATTTTGTGGTCGTGTAGGCCGCCACATTTTTCTGGCTGAGAAACGCCTGAACGCTGGCCATATTGACAATCACTCCCTTCCCACCTTTCCGCATATAGGGAATAGCATATTTGGAACATAAAAAAATGCTTTTTAAATTCACATTCATTACCTGGTCCCATTGTTCCACCGGGGTTTCGGTAACCGTACCATAACGTTGTATGCCCGCGTTGTTGATTAAAAAATCTATTCTGCCAAATTTATCATAAATCTTGTCCATGGCGGTTCTTACCTGCCGTCCGTTGGCGACGTCGCAATGTAGGTAAAGGATATTATCCTCCTGCGGCCGTCCGTCGGGAAAAGCGATATCGATTAAAGCGGTGTTTGCCCCGGCGGCTAAAAACTCCCGCTTGCAGGCGGCACCAATGCCCTTTGCTGCCCCTGTTATGACAACCGTTCTGTCCTTGAAATTCATAAAAGGCCCTTAATTTTTGTATTTAAATATAGTACACTGTCCTTACTTCTTATAATTTTCTTTTCACCACTGTTTTCCATTCCAGCGGATGATAGTTTTCCTTATGTCTTTCTTGGGACAAAGAAGGATAAGCGTTTCCAACTGATGGTTTCCCCTGCATCCATTTAATCCATAGTTTTTCCCCTTAATGGCTGAGTCTCCGTATTAAGCAGTATAATATTATCCAATATTATCCTCGTCTTATTGATCATATGACCATCCTCTCATTTATATCCTATATCCTCATAAGCCAAGTGCATAGAGGCTACAAGAATGTTCCTTTAACTATCTTCCATAAACCTACTTTATTTTTATTTCATAGTCTGTTTCACTCATCAGCTGTCCGGCGGACCAGGTTCGTTCCCCCTGGATGTCATTCAATACCAGATGATCTGTGATACGCGATCTGACCATCTTCGTTCCCGCCGAATAACTGGCATGCAGTTTTTTGTCGGAATGAAACGAAACGATCCCATCGATGTCGATTTCCTTTGTATTTAACTGTTCCGCCTTACCCTGGCCGGCCAAAAAGGTGTATCCAATGCCACTTCGAGTATAGACAACGCGCTTCCCTTTTCCGAATACCCAATGTTTATTATTTAGGACCCCATAATAGGAGGTTGCAATGGTTTGTGTGACCACCGCTGTGTCAGCAACCAGTCTTTCAGAAACGAACAGACCATGCTTGCGCGATTTTATTGTATAGTAAGCGGTGATTTTACCTCCATGGTTTACGGAAAATTTTGCTTCAAAGCTGTTTTTATGCCTTTTAAGCCGCATTCCCTGTCCCAATGAAACCGGCAAAGGCCTTTTCGCGCCCTTAAGTATAATATACCCGATCCCGTTTCGCGTATCTGAATCGAACACGCGGTCCGAATCCCTGACAATGCTCTGGAACATGATCTCTGAACCCCAGCTCAAGCTCTGAATGGCTTTAGGGGTCCGGTTCAAAATGATTTTTCCCGAGCCAAATAATTTCACTCCTTTTTTTGCAGTGAAGTGATCAGGCGCATGGTCCATATAATACAAACTAAGCCAGGACAGGCTGCCGTAGAAAAGTAAATCTGTCTGTCCGGAAGGGAAAAAATTCTCGTCCGTTTGGTAAACATTACCCGCAACATTTCTCCTTTGCATTTCGTCTATGCAATTCAATACCCGTCTGGCCAGCTCAGGAGCATCAGGATCATGCGAAAAGGCCGCCATCAACATGTGGGTAAGCAGCCAATCGGGGCTCCGGAAGATCGGCCAATCCTGGCCTGTGGGGTAATCATAGCCTCCGTCCGGCAAGGCGAACCATTTCAGGTCTTCGTAAATGCCTTTCTTATTGAAGGATATAAAGGAGGGAACCGGCTTTCCCTGCATCGCATAAACCAGCGAAAACTGGGAAGAAAGTGTCAGCGCATTCATATAATCCGGATGAACCTTCCCATGATTCTCCAACGTGTAATCGTTATATATGTTTGGTCCTTTAAAGGTAGAAAGTGCTATGCCATCTACCCGGATGTTTGATTTCAGATCAGCCGGCCTGATGTAGGCGGAAATCACCCATTTTTTCTCCAATTCTTCCCATAAGGAATAATGGCTGTCTTTGGGCATCAATACCATAGCGGCCTGGAATATCTGGCTGTTCCATGCATTTTCTTCGCTTTTTGTATCCAGTTTTAAATTATGGGGCGGTTCAGTATGATAAAACCTGGCCGCCTCAAATTTGACTACTTTTCTGACGCCCTGCTGCACGTCAACCGGTAAATCGTCCCAAATCCACCAGGCGCCCATGGCCAACATGTATGCCCAATGTGCAGATTGCCAGACATTGCCCCATTTTTTGCCGTTGCCCGTGTTCATGATTCCCGTCAGGTGGGTGTCCACGATGTACCGCATCATCGGGATAATATAGCCTTTAAGTAATGATTCACGGGATACGCCCGTGATGCGCGGATCATAAGGCCCAAAGCGGTATAGAAATGCAAAACCGGCGACGGACCCGGCGTTGGGCCGTATCCAGTGCTCTCCCGTCCTACTCTCGGTAAGCAATTTAAGCTTCGGGGCCTTATCCCACGGGTGGACCTTATCCAGTAGAAAATGCGCCTGCTTCTCGATGAACATATAGGTTTTATCCCCGAACCCCTGCCATCTCTCGGGAATTTTAGAAGGCATGGATATAAGTTGGGCATTTTGTGCATGGACTTGGGTATAGATCACAATATTCAAAAGAAAAAATAAAAGGAATGCCCTCATTTAGTTAATTTTAAAATAGTTGACAGAAATACATTTATTTATCCAATCTTAATCGTTCAAATAAAGCCCTTGCCGGATTTTTATCCATGGGTTAAAGCCGTCGTTTCACGGTCGGTCCGGTAAAGGCTGGTGCATAGGGTATGAAGCCTAATAGCCGAACACTGAAAACTCGCCCAAATGTGCGTAATTATTCACTCCTTTGTCCGCATATACCCTTATATAACGCATTTGAGGCGCCCCCGTAATGGCGTAATCCTGTGGGTCGTTCACTTTTAAAAAAGTAAACGAACCGTAGGTAGTCCAGTTAATACCATCCATGCTTCCCTCTATATTAAAATTCGCAAAATCATTAAAGACGTTTTGACGATAAATCAATTCCACGCCGGTGACCGTTATAGCCTGTCCCATATCCACTTCCAGCCAGTGGGGAAAAACCACATTACTGGGATAAAGAGAATGCCAATAGGTATTGATATCACCGTCTATCGCACGATCGGGAGGTCCGCTGGGAAGCAGTCTCGTTGGTGTATAGGAATCGGCGGTGGCGATCCAGTTCGATTTGTCAATTTTTCCGGAAACATGCTGCGTCGCATAGTCCGTATAAAAAGTATCTATGCTCAAGGAATCCGGCAGATAAACCGTCCTGTAACTAAAGGTGGTACCCGGCTTGTAACCGGTTAACTGTGAACCGGGATCGCTGATATCAAAACGCCGCACCTGTGCATCCCCGGCGGTGTCGGTGTATTGTATCTCCGTCGCGTAAGCCCCGTTTGATATATCCGCGCTTCCCCATTGAATGTTGACTGTGTCATTGTTACCCATGATGCTTGAAAACACCGGGCGGTTCAACAGACTTGATTCGTAGGAGTCACCATAAGCGGCGCTCAGCAATTCGACCTTGACGGAGGAGTGTCCCTTGTCATCATAAGTTTCCAGTATGAAGGAATAAGACTTTTCCGGAAGGTTACCGATAACAGCACTAATGGTATCACCGGTCGAGGGTATGTGCACTTCGATGGAATCCGTATAATTATTCCAGAAGATCCTGACATGGGTGACATTTATATCGGACCCTCTCAGCCATGAAATCTTTACCCTGTTATGGCCCGGGTAGGCTGTGGCAGAAGTCACCTTTCCCGTATAAGTCAGCCCCCCCTGAACGACATATTTCCGGTAAGTACTATCCATCTTCTTACAACCAGAGAATGCCCCTGAAATTATAAATAATATCATTAGATAACAGAATATATTTTTCATTTTGGAACTTTTTATTAAAGTGATTTTCATGAAATTTATTTTAGGGAACGATTTGCCCCCAGAAGGTCAATTCTCCGAATTGATACTTCCCGACACCACCATAGGTATCCAGCAGCTTAAACCTTAAATAGCGCACTGCCGGAATGCCCGCTGGGAAAATAAAGTCCTCACCCTGCGCTACATAATCCAGGTCATCCGCTGTATAGTCGAATCCGGGCTTACCGGAAGGCTTGCGGAAGGGAAAGGGGCCACCCAGCAGCTGCCAGCTGTCCCAACTGCCATCCGGATCGGGTTGATTTGAACCCCATATTTCAAACTCCTTTACCCAGACTGCATTGAAGGGATAGGGAAGCCGTTGGAAAAGTTTCATGCGACTGAGCACGACATTTTCTCCCAGATCAATCGTAAACCATTGAGGTAATTTGTTATAATCTGCCGTCGCGAAAATATCTTCATGGCCATTTACAATGTCATTCCACAGGTTTTGAATTTTGTAATTGCCGTTCAACGATTTCCAGGAATCATTTAGCAGGGGGTAAACTTTAAAAAGGTTTTTGGGTATCAATTGTTCATACAGCGGGGAAAGCGTTTCAAAGAGCGTATCTGAGATGTTATTCCAATGATCCCGAATATAAACGCCGAATTTCTTTCTGATGGTATCCAAACCCCTGGCGGCAAAACTTCCCGCCAATTGAGCAGTGTAATAAGTGGTCACGGGAGCCCAGGTGCCCAGCCCTGTAGAATCCATGATTACCGTAATGGCGAGGTCCGCCTGGGTGCTATCCTGAAACGTAATGAATACGCCACCGAACGTCGTGGTAAGGGTGAGCGTGGTAAATACGGAGTTGACCGGTGGTGTGAGCGGTTGTACATTGATGGAAACCGGTGTCGACTGCTTGGCATTCTTGCCAACACTGTATATTTTCACCTCATGGACCTGGGTATCGCCATAACCCACAATAGCCAGGGTATCCGTATAATAAGAGGACTTGGCCTCGCGGAATACGCCCGGTTGTATCTCGTATTCGGCCTTTACGTAAGAAAGATTGGGATCCTGGGGAATCTTGTAAGTAATGATCGCGCCGCCTGGCGTGTTTACCACCTTTAATCCGCTTACTTGCATGGGCGCGGGTGCCTTGGCATCTATGTACGCATTGGTCTCCTTCTTACAGCCGTACCAGCAGGCGACAGATATAAGTACCGCAATAAAACAAAGTAATTTTTTCATCTTAAAAATTTTATACATAAAGTCATCATGAATTAAATTTATGGGCGGTGAATAGTTACCATCCCAGGTTCTGTACTAAACTGGCGTTCTTGGTAACGTTGGCGTCCCTGATGGGCCAGAAATAATCCTTTGATCCGAAAGTCTGGTTGAATATGGTAACAGGTCTGTAGTAGGCTGCGGCAGTTTCCTGACTACCGTCCCATCCCTGTATGGGAGCGTTTAATACCTGGGCTGCCTCCTTCCATCTGCGCAGGTCCCAAAATCGCTGGCCTTCAAATGCAAGTTCAATCAGCCGCTCTCTGTGGATAATATCCCTCAATCCGTTTTGGGTGGTAAAGGCTCCGGGATTGATGGAATAATTGGTCCATGCAGACGCTACAGAAGGCAGGCCGGCACGATGCCTGACCATGTCAAGGTATTTATATGCTTCAGGACCCGGGCCTGTTGATTCGTTCAGGGCCTCCGCATAGAGCAAGTATAGGCCACTCAGTCGCATGATCGGCCAGGGATAGCTGTTGATCGAATAGGTTGTACCCGATCCCACTACGTTTTCAAAACTGATCAGTTTCTTAATAAAATATCCGGTAACCGTACTGCGGTCGCTTTGGGAGGCGTTGGGCTGTTTGAACTTGCCCTGGACATAAAATAAATCCAAATTCTTTGTATCATCATATTGGCCCTGTCCGTACCAGATGCCACCATCAAAGCCCAAATCGGCGTAAAACCGAGGCTCTCTGTCGAAATTCAGGTAGGCGGTAGTGTACCCTTCCCTAATGTAGAGCTTATCGCTGTCCCCGGCAGTACGCAAACTAAATCTGTCGGCGTAATTCCAAGTCTTGTCTTCATCGATGGGCACGCCATGACGGGAATAAAACATCTCGGCGATCTTCAACGGTGGGGATAACTCACCCCGGGGAACAAAGTTCTGAGACTGTTTTGGATCCATAAGCGGCAGGGCCAGGCCCTGCAAGGAACTGCAGAAACTCTGAGTATTGGCCCAGATGGTCCCGCTATTCCATTTTTCACAGACGCTGTTACGAATACTCAATTGCGTACTGATGGTATCGGTAAGAAAGAACTGCTGATAATTAGAACCAAATTCGTATAGTTTCAGACCCGCCGCCTGGCAAATATCTACTGCCTGTTTACAGGCAGCTGCAGCTGAATCCCATTTGACCTTTGAGAAGGTCTGGTCGAAGAGCGGTTTGCCGTCGGGGCCGTTAAGGCCAGCCTCATCGGTATTGCCGTTGAAAAGAGGGCTCGCCGCATAGACCAAAATCTTCGCCTTAAGGGATAGGGCGATAACTTTGGTAATTCTGCCGGCCTCCTGTGTCGGATCTACGAGATTCAACGGCAGGTCGGGAACAGCCTCGTTGAGAAGTTGCACAATGTATTTGACGCAGGAATCTACAGGAGAGCGGGATACCTGAACCTGCTTGACTCCTGCGTTAATCGGTAAATTTTGCTTAATCAACGGAATGGGTCCGTACATTTTGAGTAAATAAAAGTGATAATAGGCCTTTAAAACCTTTACCTCCGCGATCCATTGCCTTTTCTCAAACTCCTCCATATCAGGCACACTTTCAATATTCTCCAGGAAAATATTGCAATCGCGGACACCCTGGTATAAATTGGTCCAATAAAAATCACCGTAAGGGTTTACCACATTCTGGAAGCCCCTGGCGATATTAAAAAAGCTACCGGCATTGGCAATAACCCGCCAGATTTCATCACCGCCCTCCATGGCGGGATCCTGACCAAGGTTACCGTTTTTCGGCATAAACGAATAACAGGTAAACAGGAACTTCTTAGCCTGCGTGCGGAGTGCAAACGCATTGTTGAGCGTCGGAACATCGTCCGGCACCACATCCAGATACTTACAAGAAGTAATAACCGATAAAACAGCCAGTGCGGAAACTATTGCTATCATATAACTTTTCATGACATTCATAATTTGATGATTAATTAATATTCACGTTTAAGCCTACGTTGAATACTTTTTGTATCGGATATCCCAGGCCGTTTCCACCCATTTCCACATCCCAGAGCTTAAATTTGCTGAAGGTGAATAAATTGCTGCCGTTCACGTAAATCCGCAGATTAGTGGTGTGCAGTTTATTCTGAATGCTTTTCGGAATGGCATAGCCGATTTCCACTTGTTTCAACCTCAGGAACGATCCGTTCCGCATAAACCAGGTGCTCGTTTGGGTATCATTCCCATTCACCGTGGGACTCAGCCTGGGCCATAGCGCGTTTATATTTCTGTTGTCTTCGGACCAGTAACTATCCGCATAGGCTTTCAGTACCTCGGTGTTGTTCTGAAATGGGGAGGTGGCGGTGGGGTTAATCCAGAAGGATTCATTGGCCAGTCCCTGGAAGAAAGCCGATATATCAAAATTCTTATACCCCGCCGAAAAACCGAAGCCATACACGATTTCGGGCAGCTTAGGATAGCCGATTGGCACCTGATCCGCCTCGGTGATCTGCCCGTCACGGTTTACGTCCAGATATTTGATATCACCGCCTCCGTACGGTCCGAAATTCTGAAGGGGCGAGTTGGCTGCTTCCTGGTCATCGACAAATAATTTTTCGGCAATATATCCGTAATTTTGGTAAATGGAATTCCCTACGTGATAGCGGTAGGCTTCGGCATAATGAGGCTCTTCATATACTTTATATTCGCTGGAAGCATATGTAAAGTTTCCCATTGACTGAAACCATAATCCATTGTTGAAAAATTGCTTGTAGTCCATTGAAATGTCTACTCCCTTACCGATTGCCTCACCCACATTCGCTCTGATCGGTGCAGTGAGGCCGAGTGCAAGCGGTATGGCCGCGCGGGTCATCAGTATATTGTCGCGGGCCTGGGAATAATACTCAATGGTAAAGTTCAGATGATCGAAGATTCCCAGTTCAAGCGCGACATTCTTTTTGGTGGCTGTTTCCCAGGTAATATCCCGGTTGGAATATCTTGATACATTTACACCATTCAGATAATAGGTCGTTCCGGAGGTACCCCCAAAAGTCGCGCGCCTTGAAGGGTCATCCAGGTTTACATTTGACAGGTAGAAGAACCGGTCCTCGGGAGAACCAATGGCATCATTGCCTATGATCCCATAAGTAGCCCTTAGGCGCAGGTTGGATATCACCGGCTTAATCGGTTGAAAGAAATTTTCATTGGAGACCGTCCATGCGACGCCGAAAGAAGGGAAAAACCCAAACCGGTGGTTCGAAGCAAATCGTTCTGATCCGTTATAGCCAAAATCAAATTCTCCGTAATAGCGTTTATCGTAATTATAGGTAACCCGGCCTGACAGCCCCAAGTTCTTAAAGGGAAGGGATTGCTGCAAATCACCCGCATTTGCCTGTATCCTGTCTTCCATCTGATAAACCAGCATTGCACTCACGCCATGCTTCTCCTTGAACGTGCGATTATAATTGAACATCGCTTCCAGGTAAAAGGAAGAATTGATCGTATCCTGCCCCTGGCTGTAACTCAGGTATTCTGTCGCCGAATTTTCATTAATATTGGTGATGGAGTAGTGATCGGATAATTTGTCATAGCTAAGCAGTTGATAATAAAAGGGGTTGTATGATCTGATTACATCAAAAAATGATTTGCGGTAAGTATTTGCCATGGTTCTGAAAGAAAGGCCCTTTGTTATAAAAGACAGGTCTTGTTTTACTTCAAGTTGCGCCATCATCAGTGATCGTGAATAATTCTTATACCCTTTTGTCATGTCTGCATAAGGATTGGTATAACCAACATCAATACCATTACTGGCAGTATGATTGCCATACATGATATGTTTTACGAACTGGTGAGCAGAATCTGAAGGATAATATGGGGGGAAAAGTACCGGGTTGGAATGCATTACCTCGTTGTACATCTGCGCCCCACCGGAAATAGGCCCGGTGTAGTCGTCAAAATTGCCGCTCAGCCTTGCCGTCAGCTCGGTGGTCTTCGTCAGGTGTATGCTTACATTGGTCCTTAAGGTATAGCTGTTCAAATCGATATTATTGTTAAAATTATTCCTGTGGTCTACCTTCAGCAAGCCGTTATCCCGGTCATAGGATCCGGATACAAAATACCTGGCCACGGCGCCTCCCCCGCTCACGTTCAGGTTTACCCGTCTCGTTGAAGTGTAGTTTTTAAATAATAACTTTCTCCAGTCGGTTGCGGGATAAGCCACCGGATTGGTCCCGGCTGCCGTATTG
>DASULB010000186.1:0-6929 GCA_036278455.1 Chitinophagaceae bacterium
CGGGACCTGCCAGGCATCCGCGTCCGGCTTCATCGCAGCCCGCCTCCGTAAGTTTGTCCTGAAAAAATGATTGTAGCATATCCTGCCGGTTAAATTGGCTGTACTTTATTCCACCTCCCCTGATCGGTGTCCCCTCAAACTCCGGATTTTAACGTCCCGCTTCCGCACAAAAGTATAAATTCAAAATTACTTTTCAGAAAATTACAGGAGACCGTGAGCCGGTTCTCGATCAGGAAAGCATGCGGATGATTATCGGTACGCTCGTCCGGCTCCTGGAGATCGCCTTCAGTGCTGAAGCTATGGGTTATGGTAGCGATGGTCCGCATAATTGTGCCGTAGAACATAAAATGAGGCTGATGTTGACTTGTAATTCAGCGCAATGCTGACGCAGTTGAGATCTGGCTTACATTGCCTCCAGTCGCACTGGTATAATATTCTTTATTTTTAGAGCCTCGTAGTGCCGTTTGGAGCTTTCATTGGCGAGATAAAGTGTCCGGCTATATGATCATCAATTATCTTTCCTCTGGAGTAAAGGAGAAAAAATATTCATGACACATCCTGACGTGATCCCGGGCGTCCATGGTTATATTCGCTTTCGGACATCGGCAATAACATGAATGGTTTTGCCGTTGACAATAGCATACGCGTCGTGTTGTTTTTTCTATTTTTGTCTTAAAAAACGTGTCAATGTTTTTGAGTAGGTGGATCATGATTGTTCCTGCTTTGCTTGTGAAGGTTAAATAGCAGGAACCAAAGTGCGGCGATTGAAAGCTGGAATGGCGAGAGAGCGGTAGGTAAGGGAAATAAAAACGCCTGAGTTTTCGTTGACAAAATATAGACCTCTTTTGGCGTGGATAAGTTCTGCCATGTGGATACATGGCAGAACTTATTCAGGTTTGCTTGATGAAAGGATTGCTAACTCCAGGCTTTGGAAAAGAAGACTGAAATGTTTAAGGATGATCCCTATTGGTCAAGACGTCTAACAAAGGACATCGAACTGTATATAATATTGATGATGAAATATTGAAAGTTGATAATGTATCTGCCATTATAGGTGAAAAAAAATTGAATTATGGAAACAAGGGCGTTAATTGAGTATGGTAACGCAAAAAAACCGTTATCTGAATTTACTGAAGAAGATTTTGAGAACGCAGCTGAGAATGTTTATTGGTTTGTTCGTAAGCTTGCCTGAGCTGCCGGATTGCCGGTTTATTATAGTCTGAATGGGAAAATAGTAGCTGAATATGAAAGCGGGCGTAAAATGGTGATAGATGTGATAAACGGCCAGATTATTGAAAAAGGTGAAGTGAATGGATAAGACATTTTTGTATTAGGCAGTACGAATGAGGTGAAAACCTCTTATTAAAAGTCAATATCTGGAAGCTCATATTCCTTATATAAATGCAGGTTTATAACTATGGGGATGTGCACAACGACCCGGACGGTAATGCAGACCGAATCTATGCACGATGGACGGCATTAGGTCTGTAACTTAATTACCGTGAGAATCTGTGATCATCTTAAAAGTCAACTTTATTTAGTCGGAAAAGATACCCCGTATATTGGGTCGGCACCTGAAAAAAATAAATAGGCCTGAACAACGCGATAAAAGATGCCCAAGCATCATTCTCTTTATATTCTCAGACCTGTATTTCCATCAAAAGCAGCGCAGGTTTCCGGTATTTCTGATTTACCTTTGCGACGTCATGGATGAACTGAACAATTACCATCGAACGCGCCCTGTGGCAATCTGGCTGTTAGCAGGTGTTTTTATGATCATGGTCCAGGTGCTGCTGGGCGGCATTACGCGACTGACGGGTTCAGGATTATCCATTACGGATTGGGATCCTATCATGGGCGCCATTCCGCCCCTGAACCATCAGGAGTGGGTGACCGCCTTTCATCACTATCAGGCAACTCCGCAATACCGCCTGGTTAACTCGGATTTTACGCTGAGTAACTTCAAATACATTTTTTTCTGGGAATGGTTTCACCGGTTGTGGGCCAGGTTGCTGGGTGTCGTATTTTTAATCCCGTTTATCATTTTCCTGGTACAAAAACGTTTTTCCCGCACCATGGTAAAACCCATGATCATCCTTTTTCTTTTAGGTGGTCTGCAGGGGCTGGTGGGCTGGCTGATGGTAAAAAGCGGTCTCGTGGGAGATAACATCAGGGTGAATCATTTCAAACTGGCGGCCCATTTTATCACTGCCATGATTCTTTTGTGTTATACGCTCTGGTTCGCCCTGAGCCTGCTCGTAAAACCCGCACAACGGACCGTCGCGCCCAAATTGCACAAGCTGACACTCGGCATCATCGTCATTCTGACGATACAGCTCATCTATGGCAGCTTCATGGCGGGACTTCATGCGGCGCTGGCCGCCCATACATGGCCGGATATCAATGGATCTGCCATCCCATTCGGCATGTTCCGCCTGCATCCGGAACTGATCAACATTACCAACAACGCCATCACTGTTCAATTCATTCACCGGGGCCTGGCCTATCTATTGGTAGTGCTCCTTTTCATCTGGTGGATCCGGGCAAGAAAAACGCCCCGCAGCATCCTGCTCCGGCGTCTTTGCTGGTTGCCTATAGCGGTGGTGTTGCTGCAGGTGACACTTGGCGTGCTTACGGTCCTTCAAAGCACGGTACACATTCCCGTGGATCTGGCGGTGGCCCATCAATTCGGGGGGATGTTGCTATTGGAAGTGATGCTTATGATGATCTACCTGGCGCGAAAAAATGCTGATTCCACCAGCAGTGAACAAGCGGTTACCCCGGAGCACCGGGTGCTGACAGGCGGCGGACAACGCTGAATGACATATTCAAAAGCAGCCATTCTCCCGCACAACTCTCCCATTTAAAGGCATCCATCAGCGTTCTGCTTACCTCTTTTAAATTCTTTGCGGAATCATTGATTTGATGTAGGTTTGAATAGCTTAGCATCAGATGAAAACATTCCTTTATAAATTCGTTTATTCATTCCCGGTACAACTGGTACTGCTGCACTTACGCCGTTACCAGGTGTTGTTGCTCTTCTGGATCCTTCTTTTCTCCACCGTGAATGGTGATTTTGCCAAAATGTTCGGTGCCATTTCTCTTTTTCTTGCGCCGGAATACCTGGGTTCGGTCAATTTCTACAGCACTTTTATCCTTGGCGCCTCCTTCGGCTTGTTTATCATGTCGTGGAACATCACCACGTTTATCCTGCACAGCAAACGCTTTAAGTTCCTGGCCACCACCAACCATCCTTTTGCAAAGTATTGCCTGAACAACGCCGTCATCCCTTTGGCCTTCATTATATTTTTATTCATCAAAGCATACATCTATCAGCGCTACAATGAACTCAATACCCCCGGAAATATCATGATCCTGCTCTCCGGGCTCTTTTTGGGACTGATGTTGTTCCTTTTCATTTCCTTCACCTATTTTTTCAGCGCCAACCGCACCATCCTCAAATCCATCCAGCGCGAAATGGGCGGGACCAGAAAACTGCTGCAACAGATCATGACCAAGGAAAAGCAGTCGGATGATTATGCGCTGAAAGTGGATAATTATCTGAACGCGTTTATTCACAGCAGGCGGGCGCGGAATGTGGATCACTACAACAAGCATTTCCTGGATGTCGTATTCCGGCGGCATCATTTTGCGGCAATGCTGACGCTGGTGTTCGCGTTTATTTTCCTGGTCATCATGAGTTACCTGACCATCTACCCGGCCTTCCGTATTCCCGCGGCCGCCAGCATACTCATCTTTTTTTCCGTGCTGATCGGGATATCCGGGGCCTTTGCCTATCTGATGGGCACCTGGACCATTCCGGTACTCGTCATTGTCATACTGCTTTTGAACCTGGCCATTAAAAAGGATATCATTGATACCCGGAGCAAGGCCTACGGGTTGGATTATCGTCATAGGGATGAGCGGCCCGAATACAGTTTCCGGTACCTCGACAGTTTGTTTACCCCTCAACTGGCCCGCCAGGACGAACAAGGGACCCTTCAAATGCTTGACCGCTGGAAAAACAAGTTTCCCGCCGGGACCAAGCCAAAAATGGTGATCATCAATGTCAGCGGCGGCGGAAGCCGCTCGGCTACCTGGTGCATGGATGTGCTCCAGCACGCCGACAGCCTGCTAGGAGGGAAACTGATGCCACATACCGTGCTGATGACCGGCGCTTCCGGCGGCATGATCGCCGCCACTTATTTCAGGGAGCTCTACCTGGAAAAGCTGGAGGGGAAAAACATTGACCTGTATGACAACCGTTATGTGGAGAATGTCTCCAGGGACCTGCTGAATTCCGTTTTCTCTTCTTTCGCCATCAACGATTTCTTCACCCCTTTTCAGCGTTTCAGGCTTGACAGCAACAGCTACTCAAAAGACCGGGGATACGCCTTTGAACGGCAATTGAATATCAATACCGAGGACGCCCTTGATAAAACACTGGCGGATTACAAAAAGCCTGTGGAGGGCGCGCTTATTCCGATGATCATCTTCAACCCCACCATCACCGCCGACGGGCGTAAGCTCCTGATCTGCTCCCAACCGGTCAGCTACATGACCTGGCCCCAATACATGCATCCCAAGCGCAGCGTACGCGATGTCGACGGGGTGGACTTCTGCCGGTATTTCGCCCGGCAGAACCCCGAACAGCTGCGCATCACCAGCGCCCTGCGCATGAACGCCACCTTCCCTTATGTATTACCAAACGTCTATCTGCCAACCTATCCCATCATTGATGTGATGGACGCTGGTCTCCGTGACAACTACGGCCAGGAAACGAGCCTTCGTTTCCTGCATGTATTCAGAAACTGGATCAACCGCAATACCAGCGGTGTGGTATTCATACAGATACGCGATAGCCGCAAAAACGAAGTCGTCCCCATAGAAAAACAAAAGGACCTGAGCGATATGATCCTGGAACCGCTGTTTGCCATACAACGCAATTGGTCGGCGTACCAGGATTTCGAGCATGACGACCTCACGGCCTATGCCGAACATTTCTTCGGGGTGCCTTTTGAGCGGATCATCTTTCAATATGTACCCAAGAAAGGAAATGAAGTGGCGGCGCTTAACTGGCATCTGACAGGCCTTGAAAAAGCCGATATCAACCATTCGCTCTTTGACGCGACCAACCGCAGCGCCTTTCGCTATCTGATAAAGACCATGAACCGCTAAAACCCGCCTATGAACTGGATAAACGCCACCATTGCGCCACTCAGGGATCTGATCGCTTTCCTTTATACAAAGGCGCGGACCAACGATATCGTCAAAAGGCAGATCATCCGGGAATTACGGGATAACCTGATTGTCTTTAAAAACGCATTCATAAACCAGGTCCCGGCGGACGTAGTTATTGACAACCTTTCCAATGAAGCCATCAGGGAGGCCGTGAAGGTCAACTTTCATTTTGACCGCATCAGGCCCGGAAAGATCACCGAAGTGCAGATACTGGATGAACGTAACAAAAAATACGCAGGATGGACCTCCGGCAGGTTACTGGAGAAAATCGATGAAAAGATCGAGGAGTTAAAAACCATCAAACGGTTGAATAACGGTACAGCACAAGTGAAGAACAACATCTCCCTCATGCTCAGCAACCTGTACTTCAGGATGAAGTTGCTGGCCGACTTCATCAGAGAGTCATAGGGCAGCCGGCAAAACGAAAAGACAACGTCCGATTCAGGAACCCTTCACTGTCAGGGACGGATCTTACCAATCCTTGCCATTATAGACCGGCACGCCTTTTTTCTTTTTATCTTTTTGTTCCTGCAGTTTTTTCTCTGCCTGGGCGGCGGCGTTCAGCAACTGGTCGGCGCGCTGCTTGGAGATGTTGCTTGGCTGCGGCTGAGGATGTTGTTGCTGGTTTTTATTCTGCTGATCCTGATTTCCCTTGTCCTGTTTGTTTTGATTGTTCTGATTTTTCTGATCTTTCTGATCTTTATTCTGCTGCTGACTCTTGTTTTGCTTTTTATTCTGGTCCTTATTATTCTTTTTGTTATTCTTGCCCCCGCCTCCGTTTTTTTGTTTCTTCAGCATCTTCTGGGCATATGCGAGGTTATACCGGGCCGCATCGTCCTTCGGGTTTTTCAACAGGCTTTGCTTATAGGCCTTGATGGCATCCTGCCATTTCTTACCGGACATAAAGGTATTGCCTATATTATAATGGGCGGCCGACTGATCGACCGGCGAGGCGGAACTTTTGGCGCTTGCGGCATATTGCTCCATCGCGTCCTGGTAGCGCCGCTGCTCATACAGGGAGTTACCAAGGTTGAACAAGCCCGTCGCAGAGCTTGAATCCCTGGACAGGGCTTTTTTGTATTCGGCTTCCGCATCCGTGAAATCTTTCTTTTCGTAGTTCTTATTGCCCTTGCGAATGAATTTATTGGTCGCCTGGCCGTGAGAAACCCCGATAAAAACAACAGAAAAGATAATGACCGCAAAAACGTTCTTTATGATATGGGATGCTTTTAGCATGGTTAAAAAGTCATATTATAATTACCCTTAAAAAATAACCGGATCATACCCTACCGGCTACCATCCGTCCGGCTGTTGCGCATTTCAAAAGCCGGTGCTTATGCTGTAACGGCCGGTTTCGCCCTGCCCTTAGCAGGGTTTTTCTTCCAGGTTTCCGGAATGAAGAACTCAAGCAATAACAGTACCAGCCCCAGACCGATAAAGTATTGAAAATAACTGTTATAATCGGTAAAGATATTTTCGCCGTATTCCTTTTTCTGCATGGTGGACAGCTGATGGATCAGGTTTGCCGTAACAGCGTCGGTATTATCAAGATGCTGGTACATCCCGTGTCCGGCGGCCGCGATGCCACGCAACAATTGATCATCCATTTTAGTAATGACAATGTTGCCCCGGGCATCCTTTTTATATCCCCCTGTCTGCGGGTCTTTGATCGGCGCCCCCTGTGTAGT
>DASULB010000187.1:0-3737 GCA_036278455.1 Chitinophagaceae bacterium
GACTGACCGTTTCATATACCGCATTCAGGTCAAAGAAGTAAAAAGCAGTTCTGAAAATCCTGCCTGTAACTATATTTTAAATGAAGCAATTGAATGATAAGAAAATATATCCGTGGGTGCTGGTCGGGTTGCTTTGGGGCGTCGGCTTACTGAATTACCTGGACAGGCAGATGCTGGCCACCATGAGGCCCGCCATGCAAATAGATATCCATGAGTTGCGTTCGGCAGCGAATTTCGGGTACCTGATGGGGATTTTCCTGTGGATATATGGTTTTATGAGCCCTGTGGCAGGCATCATCGCCGATAAGATAAACCGCAAGTGGCTGATCGTCGGAAGCCTTATGGTATGGTCAGGCGTTACACTGGCCATGGGTTTTGCGACAACTTATCACCAGCTATACTGGCTGAGGGCGGTCATGGGCCTCAGTGAAGCGCTTTATCTTCCGACCGGACTGGCCCTGATCGCGGACTATCATCAAAAGAAGACCAGGTCCCTGGCCATCGGCATACACATGACCGGGCTTTATCTTGGATCCGCGCTGGGCGGTTTTGGCGCCACCATTGCCGCCGCCTATACCTGGCATGTGACGTTTCATACTTTCGGGCTGATCGGCATCGCCTATTCACTGGTCCTGATCATCTTTCTGCGGGAGAAGAATGAACACGCGGGAAACGCCCCCGGGGACACAGGGATCCGCAAAGACAGGCCCCCTTTCTTTAAAGGATTGGCGGTGCTGTTCTCCAACATCGCCTTCTGGATCATCCTGTTTTACTTCGCCGTTCCCAGCCTTCCCGGCTGGGCGACTAAAAACTGGTTACCTACCCTTTTTTCCCGCAGCCTCGATATGCCCATGTCAACGGCCGGTCCCCTGAGCACCATTACCATCGCAGCATCATCGCTCATCGGGGTTCTTTTTGGAGGCTTCTTGTCGGACAGATGGGTGCAAAAAAATATCCGTGGGAGGATTTACACGAGCGCCATCGGCCTGGGACTGACCATCCCCGCCTTATTTTTTCTGGGTTTTGGGGATACGCTTTTATCCCTTGTCTCCGCGGGTATCTGTTTTGGGGCAGGCTTCGGGATGTTTGACGCGAACAACATGCCGATCCTCTGCCAGTTTGTTTCCCGGAAATACCGCGCCACCGCGTATGGATTGATGAATATGGTGGGCGTCTTTTCCGGCGCCTTCATTACCGATGTCCTGGGACGGGCTACCGACAAGGGAAACCTGGGCAGGGATTTTGCACTCCTGGCAGTCATTGTACTTGCGGCACTGGTGGTACAGCTTTCGTTCCTGCGTCCAAAGGTGAATGATTTTGTTGACTAAAAAAATACATAAACAAATAACCGGCTTTGACATGATAGCAGAAACAACTTTATCATAAACAGCCTTTTCATGAACAGCTTTACCATGAAACAACTCTGGCTTTTTATCGGCGCCTCCGCACTCATCCTGCTCACTTCCAAGGCGGCGTGTGATAAAGGAAATCGCCATAAAGCTTCCCGTCAATATGAAGGGACCTGGCAGTATATAGGCCGCAGCGGCGGCATCGCGGGTTTCAGGTTTAAGGTGGACACTTCGGCAAGACTCTTTTTACAACTGGAGGATTCCACTTATGTCCGTTTATCGGGTAGCAACAAACAGTGCGGCACTTACCGGGTAGTTTCAGAGAGCAGCCGTGCCATCATCAAAGGACCCTATCTCGCATTTGACCATGCGACCAGCGGCTCGGCGCTGCGCCTAAGAAATGACACGTTGATTCTCACCCAGCCCTTTGCCGACGGTATGTCAGGCTGGTACATCAAAAGAGACACGCTCCTTAGACCTTGCTTAAAAACATCAAAAAAATAAAATAAAATAAACTGATATGATTTACACTGTGCAGGAACTGGAAACATTAAGTGATTTTTACAAAGATCAATTGCTCCGGGATACCCTTCCTTTTTGGTTTCCGGGAAGCCTTGACGAACAATTTGGCGGCTACCTGCTGATGCGGGACCATGACGGAAGCCTGCTGGATGATGATAAGGGCGTATGGATACAGGGACGTTTTGCCTGGCTGCTGGCAACCCTTTATAATACGGTCGAACCCAGAAAGGAGTGGCTTGAAGGTGCAAGGTCCGGCGTTGACTTTTTAAGAAAACATTGCTTTGACAGCGATGGCCGCATGTTTTTTCATGTGGCGCGTGATGGAAGTCCCATCCGCAAGCGGCGTTATTTTTTCTCCGAAACATTTGCCGTGATCGCCTTTGCCGCTTATGCGAAAGCCACCGGTGATGAGACCATAGCGGAGGAAGCGCGCCGGCTGTTTGGCAAATGCATTGAATATGCCACTACACCGGGATTACTGGAACCAAAATATACCGACACACGTCCCACCAGGGGCCTCGGGATACCGATGATCATGATCAACACGGCACAGCAACTCCGTGAAACCATCGGGGACCCAAGGTGCGATGAGTGGATCGACAAATGGATAAGGGAGATTGACACCCTGTTTGTAAAGCACGACATCCGCTGTGTCATGGAACAGGTAGCCCCCGATGGGAGCATCGTGGATCACATTGAAGGGAGGACCTTTACCCCGGGCCATGCGATCGAGGGTGCCTGGTTTATCCTGCACGAAGCCAAATACCGCCATTATGATCAGCGCTTGATTTCTCTTGGCTGCAACATGCTCGACTATATGTGGGAGCGGGGATGGGATGAAAAATACGGAGGCCTGTTTTACTTCCGGGATGTTTTTCATAAACCGGTACAGGAATATTGGCAGGACATGAAATTCTGGTGGCCGCATAACGAGGCGCTCATTGCCACCTTACTGGCCTATACCATCACAAAAGATGAAAAATATGCGGGATGGCATCAAATGCTTCATGAGTACACTCAAAGTCATTTTCATGATCAGGAGCACGGGGAATGGTATGGATACCTGCATCGGGACGGGACCCTGGCACAACCAACAAAAGGGAATTTATTCAAAGGCCCCTTTCACCTGCCGCGGCAACAGTGGTATTGCTGGCAATTGCTGAAAGGAAACTGACCCGGTTTAGCCCATTTCGAATGCCGGAAAATTTTGGTCCGCTTGGAAAGTCAAGCTTAATTGAATATCTTTCGCGGTCTTAAAAGAAAATCAATATGTTGCCCAGCAAAATCCTATGGAAACTATTATTTTCCGGCGCCCTCCTGTTCAATCTGCTATCCCTGCCCTCCTGTGAAACGGGCAAGGCGGCCACAGGAGATGAAAACGGTGTTCCGGCAAATACCTATCAAAATCCTGTTTGGAACCATGACTTTCCTGACCCCAACCTGGTAAGATCCCCCGATGGCTATTTTTATGCCTATGCTACCGATGTGAATTGGCGGGAAGATGGAATAGGAGGCCCTTATACGATTCCGGTTCTTCGTTCCACGGACCTGGCGGACTGGAAGTTCATTGGTGACGCCTTTGCTAAAAAACCGCGCTGGAAAAAAGGCGGCGGCGGCATCTGGGCACCGGATGTAACCTACTACCGGCATCATTATGTTATGTTTTATTCTTATTCAACATGGGGGGATCCTAACCCGGCCATCGGTGCCGCTGTCAGCGACAAGCCCGAAGGTCCCTTCACCGACCTTGGCAAGCTCTTTTACAGCAAAGAGATCGGCGTGGCTAATTCCATTGATCCCTTCCTGATGGTAGACCATGGTAAGCCCTATTTATTCTGGGGGAGTTTTAATGGCATTTATGGTGTT
>DASULB010000188.1:0-5732 GCA_036278455.1 Chitinophagaceae bacterium
CGAGATCAGCTGGTCGCAGAGTGTCCGGCTGAGGTCATTGGGCAATATGGCCCTCCGGGCACGGTCCAGGATACTGCTTACCCAGAAAAGCGATGAACGAAAGGGTATTATACAGCAATACCAAAGCGCCCTCAGCCTGAAAGGAACCCCTGACCGGGGGAAGGCTGTATTCCAGGCCAATTGTGCTATCTGCCACCAGATAGCAGGTAAGCTGGGCAGGGCCTTCGGCCCGGATCTGGGTACCGTGCACGCCTGGGCTCCGGCAGATATTATGACCAATATCCTGGATCCTAATAAGTCTATCTCCCACGGCTATGATCTGTGGGATGTAACCCTGAATAACGGGAAGACCATGCAGGGGATCATATCCACAGAAACGCCTACCGCCATCACGCTGGGGGATGCCAATGGCAATACCAATAACATCGCCCGCCAGGATATAAAATCACTGAAAGCCCTGGGAATGTCCGCCATGCCCCTGGACTTACATAAAAAAATTGATCACCAGCAAATGGCTGACCTGCTGGCTTTTCTCAAGCAGGGTGAATAGACGTCTTTGGCAGATCATTGTTTCAGTCTATTAAAGTAAATGATAATTGTTCTTATGGGTTTGAAATTAGCAATACCTGCTCCAAGTCAATAAGCTATAAACTTAAAAAGAGCATCCTGTGACGGCTGCCTTCCTGTCTTTCTCTTAACAGCATTTTAAAAAATGATTTTCAGGATACGGAGTATTTATTTAACTATTATCTATGAAAACAAAATCAATCTCTGCCTTCATCCCCAAGATTCCACCAGTAGTAACGATGCTTTTGGGGATACTCGTTTGTTTAGCATTTGGTAATATGGCATTGGCCCAGGGAAACCGCCAGAAAGCCATCACCATGGAGGTAGGCGTCGCCCGTACGGATATTACACCGGAAGTCCCTATACGTCTGGCTGGTTATGCTGTAAGAGCGAAAACAGAAGCAGTTGGCGTTTTGCAACGATTGTCCGCAAAGGCATTGGCCCTTGGTACTGATCAGCAGCATCCTACCGTGTTGATCACGGTAGACCTGGTTGGCATACCCTGGCGAATTACCAAACAGGTGTCTGATTTCCTCTCCCAAAAGATGGGGATCGATCCTGCTCAGATAGCCATCTGCGCTTCTCATACTCATGGAGGACCGGAAGTAGGCACCCTCATCAACATCTTACAATACAGAGGAGACCACTTCAATGATTCTTTGCTGGCCCTGAGCCAACTGACCCATATTGCCGAATATACCGAACAGCTAACACAAAAACTGAAAGATGTAGCAATGGCTGCTTTGAAAAACCGAAAACCGGCATACGTATCCTGGGGCCAGGGCCAGGCACTCTTTGCTGCCAATCGCCGTACAAAAGGCGGCCCGGTAGATGTGGCTTTACCCATGTTAAAAATTACGCGTCCCGACGGGTCTCTGAGAGCCGTATTTGTCAGCTATGCCTGCCACGGAACCACGATGGGCGGTAACATCAATAAAATCCACGGCGACTGGATCGGGCAGGCACAGGCCGATATTGAGGCCAGACATCCAGGCGCCATTGCTTTGATCGCCCTGGGGTGTGCCGGTGATGCCAATCCCGCGCCAAGAGGGAGTTGGGAAGATGTTAAATCACATGGCAAAGAGATTGCCGATAATGTAGACAAGCTATTGACTGCGCAGTTGCAGCCATTGAATTCGCCTCCTGTGGGGAAAATGGAATGGATTAAATTGCCTCTTGCAAAGGCACACACCGTTCCCGAATTAATCGAATTATCCAAAGATAAAACGGTAAAAGGATATGAAGCCCGCCTCACCCTTGAACGGGTAGAAAGGGGAAAAACAATTCCTTCAACCATTGACTACCCCGTTCAGGTATGGAATTTCGAAAACAAAATGGCCATGGTTAATCTGGGCGGCGAAGTGGTGGTGGATTATGCTATCCTGCTCAAAGATAAATATGGTGCCGAACATCTTTGGATCAATGCTTATTCCAATCACGTACCGTGTTATATTCCCTCAAGACGCATTCTTAAAGAAGGGGGTTATGAAGGTGAGACCAACATGTACTGGTATGATCAGCCATCGCCATTTGACCCGGAAGTGGAAAATGTTATTGTAAATGCCGTAGATGAATTGATGCCTTCCTCATTTAAGCAAAAGAGGCCTGTTGCCAATCATGAGCAGCTCATCCAAAAAGGGACAGACAACATTTATCATTTGTCGTCCTGGTTGGCTGGTACCACAGGCAGCCACATCAAATACATGCCGGAATGGAAAGCATTCGGCTGGTTTACCACTCAGGACCAAGCCTCCTGGAAGGTGAATATTGAGAAAAAAGGCAGGTACGACGTTTATCTTGTATATTCTGTCTCCGATGGCGAAGCGGGAAAACATTTTGTACTGGTGGCGGGGAATAAGAAATTGAAAGGAGAAGCGCCGAAAACCGGTTCGTGGTTTACATACAAAACAATCAAAGCAGGGGCTATCCGTCTGTCACCTGGCGAGCAGGATGTTGCATTGAAATCAAACGTTAAAAGGGAAAAAGGTTCCATGTTCGATCTGAGGGAAGTGCGGCTGGTACCGGTAAAATAAAAAAATAAACTGCCTCGGAACAAACTATCGGAATACAAAATAGAATGTGTTTTATGGCCTGATGCAGGCATCTGCTCATTGAAACCGTTTATCACGATACCTGCTTATCTGGATTCGTTAGCCTCACAAATTCCATCTTTTTCTTCTTTTGAAATTAGAGCGTCCCTAATAAAAAGAGCATTTGTATTGCAAATAACTATCAAAAAACATTAAGCTATACGCGACGCAGACCAGTAAACACAACTTATTAAGCAAATCATCTAAAGTTATATGTGGGTAATCGTCAATGGCTAATATGGAAAATTAATATTCAATCTATATCTCATGCTTCACTGAACTCATCAAACGCGCATAAAAAATCCTGATCATGAAAAACCAGTGTGTACAACGCAAAAAGCTTTTGACAGCGTTAACAGCAAGCTTCTTACCCCTTGTATTTGCTATTACGGCCCGATCACAAACTGTATCAGGGTCAGTCCGGTCAGCAGTGGATAACAGGCCTCTCGCCGGGGTAACCATTCATATAAACGGACAAAATCAGGGAACCGTGACAGATACCAAGGGTCATTATCAACTCAGTGGCATTGCTTCCTCCGACACGCTTTTATTTTCTTATATCGGATATGAGAATGTAGCAGAGCCGGTCAGGGGACGAAAACAAATTGACGTGACATTAGAAGCGACAGCATCCTCCCTGAATCAGGTCGTGGTAATCGGGTACGGGACCGCCAAGAAAAAAGACCTCACGGGAGCAATTACAAGAGTTGACATGAAAGATAAAAGGAATGATGCCAATGTTAATCTAATTGAGAGCCTGGCTGGCGCTGCCGCCGGTCTAAATGTACAACAAGGCGGCGGGGCGTCTGGTGATCCAAGCTTTTCTATAAGAGGACAAACATCCTTATCGGGATCTACTCAACCATTAATTGTATTAGATGGTGCGATCTTTTATGGAAACATAGGTGATATTAATCCGGATGATGTAGCATCCGTCGATATACTTAAAGGTGCCAGTGCTGCAGCTGTTTATGGGCGCAGGTCAGCCAATGGGGTCTTAATCATTAATACAAAAAAAGGCAGAGCAGGGAAGTCTGTTTTTTCACTTATTATGTACACAGGCTTCCAGGGCATGACAAATAATCCCGTCAGGGTGATGGACGGAGATGCTTTTGCGCTTAGATTGCTTGACTGGACCTGGGGACGGGATGTGTATAATTGGTATGCAACTCATCCCAAAAATGATGATGGAAGACCCCCAAGGCCCGATGCAAGCAACCGGGAAACGGTCGCATCCTTCTTAAGAACACCTGAGGAGAAGAAAAACTATTTGGCAGGGAAACAAACCAATTGGGTGGATGACGTCCTGCGCCAGGCCCCCATGCAGAATTACAACTTAAGTTTGTCGGGGGGCTCTCAAAACGGGATAAATTATTACTTGTCCGGCTCATTTTCAAATATAAAAGGCATTCAAAAGAATGATCAGTTTAAAAGGACTACCGTACATAGCAGCATAAGTGACAAAGTAACCGATTGGCTTGAGATAGGGCTGGATGCTACCTACAGTTATAGAGACAATTCAGGCATTCCGGCCAGTTTAAGCGCTGCAAGGGTTGCCAGCCCCTTACAACTAAATAATCCTTTAGGAACGCCCGGTTATCAGATTTATTTAGGGGGGGAATTATACCAGGTTTATCCGCTCGTATACACATATGCCGATAATTCGGATATAAGGACAAACCTATTTTCAATTGGGACTATTAACATCAAGGTGCCCTGGATCAAAGGATTGAAATATACCTTAAGGTATTCCCGTGCACATGAAACAGAAAATAATAATACATTTTATAGTAATAAGACGATTAACGGGGTGAATAATAATGGCGAGGCAGAAAAAAACCCAAGTGAATCCAATAACTGGATTCTGGATAACATCATAAATTATTCAAATTCGTTCGGGGACCACATGGTAAATGCAACATTCCTCTTCAGCAGGGAAAATGGAATCGGTAATTCCTCCACGCTTTCCGCAACCGACTTTGGGATCGCAACTCTGGGGTACAATGATATGGGGCTTGGCCAGTTCCCAACCGTTGCTTCTACCGCCTATGAAGAAAACAGCCTTTCTTATATGGCGCGAATCAATTATAGCTACCGATCAAAATATTTACTTACCGCCACGATCCGTAGAGACGGCTATTCCGGATTTTCCCCCAATCATAAATGGGCGATGTTTCCTTCGGTAGCAGCGGGATGGGTGATAACAGAGGAACCTTTCTTAAAAGACAAAGGATTCTATCTGAAACTAAGGCTGTCTTATGGGGTGAACGGAAATCAGGGAATAGGACGGTATGCAAGCTTCTCTCAAATGAGTACTTATGATTACGTCTATGGCTCTCAGACGGCAATCGGTATTTATCCAACCACACTGGGCAATAAGGATTTAACTTGGGAAAAAACAACCTCGACAGATGTTGGATTTGATTTTAGCTTTTTGAAGAGCAGAATAGCAGGAAGTCTTGACCTCTATACGGGTAAGACAACCGATGTATTGGTTAAAAGACAGATACCCAGGGCTTCCGGATATGCTTCTGTATGGTCAAATTTGGGAAAAATTGGCAATAAGGGTATCGATTTTGAAGTGAGCAGCATTAACATCAGAGGGGATTTCAGCTGGAGGAGTAAATTTACTTTCTCTCTCAACAGAAATAAAATTTTAAAGTTGTATGGAAACGGAGGAGATAAGGATATTGGTAATTCCTGGTTTGTAGGAGATCCCATCAAATCTATATACGATTATAGGATCTCAGGTGTATGGCAGGAAAAGGATCTTTTCAATGGAGATATTTATGACGGATGGTATCCGGGGCAGTTTAAATACGCTGATCTAAACCATGATGGAAAGATAGAACCCGTTAATGACAGAGAAATAATTGGATACGCATCGCCGAGCTACAGATTTAGTATCGGCAACATGTTGTCCTATAAAAATTTCACGCTTTCCGTATTTATCAATTCTATTCAGGGTGGGAGAAAGCATTATTTAGCAAACAATTTTTCCATGATCAATCCTGCTTATGATTTTTCCTTCAGAATGAATACACCCGCAATTAACCCATATTGGAGGCCGGATAA
>DASULB010000189.1:0-12697 GCA_036278455.1 Chitinophagaceae bacterium
CCTTTACAAAAAAGGATCCTCGATGGCGGGCAAACTGTCTTTCAAAACGTCCGGCAAAGCGCATTGCCAGGCGTACTGTTCTCAGCACCCATGCGCAGGGTCGCAAGGCCGCGGGGTCCGATGATGACGAGGTTGCAGCAATTCTCCGCGACGCCTGCCAGCCCTGTCAGACTGGAAACGCTGGTCACCAAAATAAACGCCGGCGAGCTCACGGCTTCCCCGCCGAAAATAATGCCCCCTGCACTGCCAACAGTGGATGGCGTGGCCGGTGAATTGCAGCCGGATGTTCCCGCGCCCGTCGCCCGCCTCCTGAAACTGTTCCCCTGGTTGCCCTATGTGCCGCTGGCACTGTTGATCTTACTGGTGATTATTTTACTAATCACCGGTGCCGCGGGTGTGACATGGGCAGGAGGCATCGTCGTCGCGGGCGCGTTGGCATGGCTCTGGCGCAAAATGAGCAGCTGGCAACAAGGCCTGCAAACAGCGGAGATACTCACCGCTGACAAACAAACGCCGCAATCGGTCGACCGGTTTCCGAAAAGCAGTAATTTCCGTTTGGCATCGCCCGCCGAAAATTTTACGCCGGCCATCGGGGCTGCAGCGGATAATGACAATGCGCTTCGCTTTAAAAATTCCATCAAAGACATGTACCGCCTTCATGAAATCCTAAAGGCGGCGATTCCGGCTGTCCCAAAGCGGGAGCCCCTTGTGGTGCATGTTGTGAGCGAAAATATTCTTCAACAGATCAGACCGGATAAAACGGTGCCGGCATGGACCTGGCAACAGGTGCTTTTCCCGGCCTGGATCAAAGATGCATTGGCAGACGAAGGTTTCGTGGAGGCGATGGCCTATCCAAAGATCAACAAGCCCATGTACGCGGACCTCAAAAAGAGATCGGATGAACTCTTCCTGCCAAATGTAAACCTCATTGAACAAAACAGCATCACCCTGCTGGAAACCAACCAGCCTTTTATTGAATCCTACATGGTGGGATTGAACCATGAATTTGCGCGCGAGCTGCTGTGGAGAGAATACCCGACCGATCAACGCGGCAGCTATTTCCGGCAATTCTGGGATGCGTCGGCCATGCTGAAGGATCCTTCCCTTACGGGCAAGCCTGACGATCAGCAGCGCGAACCCTATTACGATATCACCAAATTGCACGAGTGGAGAAGGAAAAGTAAACTCGGAGATCACGACAACCGCCAGAAACCCGGCGAAGCGGCCAAAGAAGAAGTGGTGCTGGTCATCCGGGGGGAGTTGCTGAAAAAATATCCTACCGCGGTCGTATATGCGCACAAGGCAGACTGGACCAAAGATGCCAATAATGTAATTGACATACAGGAACCGCGCAGCCTGGCCCATCCCGAAGAAGGGGATCAGCCAAAACCCGATCCGGCGTTTGTCCGCACACCTTTGTATTCGGCCAAAATAGATCCCGATATTTATTTCTTTGGTTTTGATTTAACGGTGAAGGAGGCACAGGGGGAATCGCGACCCGAGAACCCTTCCCTCACGAATGCAGGCTGGTTTTTTGTGATCAAGGAACGCCCGGGTGAGCCCCGGTTTGGCCTTGATATCCCCGCTACCGACGACAGCAGCCAGGAACTCATCACCTGGAATGACCTCGACTGGGCAAGCGTGGTCGACACAGAGGAAGGCGTGATTGACGTGCTGCATCTTCCACAGCCGCTGATGTTGCCAAATACATTGCCGGGGTCCGTGGATATCAACACGTCGGACGGCAAGGGGAAAAAGGAACAGTACGAGGATGACAAAAATGTCCCCTCCTGGGACGGGACTATCGACGCGGCAAAGCTGGCCTACATTTTATACCAGGTACCCATGATGGTTTGCATACACGCGGCAGAAATGTTATTAAAGAAAACCTAAACAAAAAAGTGATGGCTGATTTTCAACAAACACGCAACAACCTGGTGCAAGGCAGGGAAGACAGCGAGCAGGCAAGGATCGATCTTTTTGCATCGGGACAAAGGCTCAAAGCCCTCGAGAAGCAACGCGCTGCACTCGAACGCCAGAAAGGAGACAACAATGAGGTATACTTAAGACGGCGTAACGAACTTGATCACAGCATACGCGATGAAAAAGCCATAGGGGAGCAGCAAAAGGAAAAATACAAAGGGCTTCAGGGCAGGGTAGCCGTTGCCCAGAAGGATTTTGATCTCTTCGTGGATCCCCGGCGGGAACTGGCTGCCGGCTTCTCCAATGAAATCCCTTTTTTGCTTTTCCCCTTGCGGATGGAAACACGTTTCAAGGCGGTGAACCGGCAGGCACAGCTATGGGTGCGCGTGTATCCGGATGAATGCCTGGTAGACAGCTTTGAGCCGTTGCTTTCCCGCCAGGAGGTAAACAACGCCGCACGCTTTTGGGCGGAATATTACAGCGCCGGTAAACCGGCCGACCCCGCACATCCCGATGCCGAAGTTACCGCTCGCCGGCAGGCGGCATGGGCGCTGCTGGTGAAGGCCCACGGAGACGGACGCGCGGCCTGGATCGCAAAACAGCTCAGACCCGATGAAGCTGACAGCTATTTTCCCGTCCGGCTGCCCCAAACGGTTATACTGGCTATTGCAGCAGGCAGCTGGGACCCGGCAGGGCAAAGCGCCATCACAGGGCTGTTTAAAAAGATCTGGTTCGCTGGTGGCAATGATCAACTGGTTAAACAGGCAAAGGATGATTTCAACGCCGCCAATCCCGGCCTCCATGCGGATACGATCATTGACACCTACCAGCCGGTCAACATGGATCAAAAGCCACCGTTGGGGGTAAAGAGAGCAGATGTTGACCTGCAGGTAGCGGTGGTGGTTTTTACCGACCTGGATAAAAAGATCGGTAAAGAGCAGGGATGGTCTCAGGCAACCAGGGTCAAGCTGCTGCCCGAAAGGCTGGCCTTGATCCGGTATAAAGGGGCCACGGCCATGGAGCCCGTTTTTGGCAACGTGATCTCCTACCCCCTTTTTACCAGCCCGGATCCCACCGACACGGACGCGCAGTTCAAACCCGATGACAAAGGCGATCTCCAGTTCGGCGAGTCCATAAAATGGGTAGCCGATTTCGACCAGGCAGTAGCAAACGGCCTGGGTTTCCGCGTCAACCTTGCCCCCGATGAGCTGGCAGGGTTTACGCGTTTGATGGTGATGGGGGTGAAACTGGGTGCCGACGAACAACAGGGAAAAAAAGAACTGGAAGAACTGATCAACCATCATTACTACAGTAAAAAAGGCTTCCGCATTGTTCCCCAGGGAACCCCAACCAATAATACCGCGTCGGCGGCCGCGGGCTATGTCAGCGGCGACACCCCTGATCAAACGTTCGATTTGTACTTTAACCGCCGGGATGGCTTCACCGAAGAAAATGAGTGGAACAACAGAAAAGACGGCCAATGGCTTGCCGAATGGCTGGGCATCGACTACGCCATCACCAAACAGATCTTACACAGCGATGGCCTTGACCAGAGTGATGCGCGCAACATGAATACCGCTTTATGGCCGGCAACGCTGGGCTACGTCATGGGTTCCCTGATGGAAGGCGGTTTCAGTGATGATACGCTGGTCCATACCCGCGATTTTTTCAACCGCTTTGTCAGCGGCCGCGGCCCCGTTCCGGCGATCCGCATCGGTAACCAACCCTACGGCATACTGCCGACGGCAGCCTTCCATAGGCTTGCCTGGATGAATACCCGTGGCCGCGTGGCGGTGTTTGTCGACAGCAACATGCCATTTCTAAAAGGATTGTATGATTTGCTGGAACGCATGGAAAACTATTGGGCGGTTAACTTTACCCCTTCGGTAGCCCATATCCGGGAGGGTGCGGAAACGCCCTATCAAACCCTGCTGGATATTGTGGGCCTTCACCCGAACGCGGTTACGTTCCATCGCCGTTACCTGGAGACCCTGATTGAAATGACAAACGCGATGAGCCTGATCAAGCCGGGTTTCAAAGAACACCCCGGACTGGTAAACCAGACCATGGATTTCCTGCGTACCACGCTCGGCTATCCCACCGACGCCCTTCCGCAGATTGCCGCCCTGCTGGGACTGCCCTGGCCATCTCCGGTAAAATGGCTGATCGATGATGCGCCCCTGGCCGAAGATAAATCCATCCGCCCCTACACCGCGGATAACCGGAATTACATCAAAGCATTGATCGATGAAGCCCTTGGTTCGCTGGATGATTTGCGCACCGGTAAAGCCTTGTCAGAAAGACCGGAAGCAGAACTGTACCGCCTGCTGAAATTTGCCCTGGAGCAGAGCTACCATACCAGCGGCGTGGACGCGGCCGCTTCGGTCAATGCTTTTCCAAAAGAAAAGATCGCGGCCATGAAAGTTGAACAGCCATTTGTCCATCAGCAGTGGCAGGGCGCCATAACAGAAAGCCGCTATGGATTACTCTATGACACCGTGCCGGCCATCTCATCAACACAGATGGTCTCCGATGTGATACGCGATTCCATAAAGCTTCCGGTGGTGCCTGCTCATTCAGCCTATCTTGCCGGGCTGTTGAACGCGCTCGATCAACTCAAAGATGCATCAACCGCCCGGCTGGAGCGCGCGATGGTGGAGGCCACCGATTGCTGCACCTACAGGCTGGACGCCTGGAAAACAGGGTTGCTGACGACGGAGCTGGCCCTTATGCGCGGCAATACCGGTGCCGTGGATAACGCCCAGAGAAAGACAGGCATCTACCTCGGCGCGTTTGGCTGGCTGGAGCACGTGCGGCCTAACCGTAATAAAAAGATCACCCCGGTACAGCTTCCGGGCGACTTGCAACAGGACTTCAACCCTGACGGGGATAAAATATTTTCCACCGATCCTGAAAACGAGGGATACATTCATGCGCCCTCTCTCAACCAGGCCGTCACGACAGCGGTATTGCGCAATGGTTATCTTTCCCATGGCAAGCCCGACGCCAACAATGTGCTTGCGGTGAACCTCTCCTCGGATCGCATTCGCAGAGCCCTCGCCGTCATTGAAGGCATCCAGGCGGGGCAAAGTCTTGCCGCGCTGCTGGGTTACCAGTTTGAACGTGAACTGCATGACCGGGATGATTTACTGAACAAGAAAATCGACAGCTATATTTATCCGCTGCGCAAACGGTTCCCATTGGCGGCTGACCGCCTGAAGGAAACCAAATCTTCCGGTACCACCGACCCTTCGGTAGATCCGGAAACCGTGCCCATTACCGCCATTGAGGCCCGTAATGTCATCGACGGTACCCGGCTGATCACCTATGTGAAAGCACAAACCACACCGTCGAATAAGACCTACCCTTTCGGCCTGACCGGTCTGCCTGCAGGCGATGCGGCGATTGCCACCGCCATTACAGATGCCGTTACCCATCTCATAGACGTCAACGATGCCATTGCCGATATGGGCATGGCGGAAAGTGTTCATCATATCGTGCTCGGCAATTATGACCGCGCTGCGGGTGTGCTTGACAGTTACAGCAAAGGGAATTACCCGCAGGCACCCGACGTGATCCGCACACCGAGAGGCGGTGCGACACTCACGCACCGCGTCGGCCTGCCGTTTCAGTACATTGCGTCGGCTGCCGGCAGCCCGCGCGCAGGCGCAGAACCCTCGGTAAACAACTGGCTAACGGGCATGCTGCCGCCCCTGGACAGGATCGTTTGCAACTGCAGCTATCGCAGCAGGACAGACGGCCTGAAAAAATCGATTGATATTTCGATGAGCGACATCGGTCTTACGCCGATTGATCTTATTTATCTCATCAATGGACAGGATCCGCAGGCGCTTACGGGGCTGGATGATCATTTTATCCACTATCTGCACCAGCATGCGGACCTTCAGATCGATGGTGACATTACCATTCACTATACTGCGGATCCTGCGGACGACAGCAAATGGTCGTTGTTCCAGCTGATGCCGCTGGTAAGAAGCCTGCGGGTATTGCTGGTGGAATCAAAGCCTTTAACACCCGGCGATGTTGCCCTGCCAAATGAAGCCAGCAAAAAGGATATCCCCTCCCCTGAGCTCCCCGTAGCGCGCGTGCAGGGTTTACTGACCGCACTGCAAACATCACTGACCGCAGCTGAATCGGCAGGGGGCGTCATCGGTTATTTACGCGGGCTGCCCGACCGGGCCATGGCAACCGATGTCACACTGACCGACATGCGGAATAAAGCCGGCGACACCATCGCCCGTGCAGCGGCCTTTTTGCTTGAACTTGGTGGGTTCGGCATCCCGCAAACGGCCGTCGGTTCACTGTATACCGGGCAGCAGCAATGGTTCAGCGGGCTGAAAAACAAGTTGCAGGAACTGGTGGACCGCTGGGGGAAAAATGCCGATGAATATGCCGCACTGGCTGCGGATCCCTCGCCGGATACCGGCAAGCTACAGGCGATGGAACGCCTGATCTCTGCGACACCGACGCCTGGCGATACGATCACTTTACCGGTCGTAACCGGTAAAAAGGCCGCCTTCGATGCGGCTTTCAACGCGTTGAAAAATGCAACCACCGCCCGCCAGCAAACGCTCACGGGGCTGATACAGGACATCGAGGCCTTATCCATCGCTCCCTATGATATTGTGGCCTGGGATGTGAAAGACCTGCTCAGACAGATCCCCCTTTTCATTTATGATCTGCAGGCGCGTATGGGGACGCTGACAGATGATATTGAAAAGAAACGGATGCCGGCGGCAGAAGCCATACTGGCAGGCTTACCTATGCTCTCCCCGGAAGACCAGGTGAAACAAACAGAAGCCGCGGCAAGAATGATATTAGGCGACGATTTTAAAATGGTGCCGCGTTACCCGCTCCCTGCCGCGCAGGCAGCCGAACTGTCCAATTCATGGGCAGCAAAAAATGATTTGCTGAGCTTCTCCGGCGCGAAGTTTGGCAACCCGCAGGAATACTGGCTGAATGGCATGGCGCGTGTCCGTGACAAAATGAAGCACCTGGAAAATTGTATTTTGTTACGACAGGCGTTTGATCTCACCGAAGCTGATCTTACGATCCATCCCGTGCAGTTGCCCTTTAAAAGCACGGAATACCACTGGCTGGCGCTGGCGTTTCCCGATACCATTGATCTGGAAGAAAGCAACACCCTGCTGTATACCGCATTTTGTGCAGCCGCCACCGCCGCCCCCACCGAAGTATGTGGCATGCTGGCCGATGAGTGGACCGAGCGTATACCGGCAAAGGAAGAAACAACGGGTATTGCCTTCCACTATGATCGCCCCAATTCGGAAGCGCCGCAAACCTGGTTGCTGGTAACACCGTCCCAATTAACCGGCAACTGGCAATGGAATGATTTGGTGGAGGCGCTCACCTACACGCTGGACGCCGCACGGTCGCGCGGCGCAGAACCGGATCAGCTGGACAAAAAACCCTTTGCAAGCCTGTTGCCAGCGGTGTTGGCGCCGGAAAGCCTGTATCCCTATTCAATCGTACTGGATAACAAAGTGCATTATATGACAGCGGAGGCTGTCCGCGCATTCACCATTCCAAACAATTAATATTTCAAAAGCTATCGAGATGCTGATTCCATCATTTACCGAACTCAAGGACATTGTCACAAAAAAAATGTTTCCCATCAGCTATTCCTACAGCAGGCTGGAAGGCAGACCCAGGTCGGATAATTTCGATCGTGCGTTGAAAGCAGAGGTACGCGATGCGTTGTGGATGCTGACAAAGCAATGGCAAATGGGCGAATTCGAAGCCGATGATGCCGGCTCACCGGTGGTAGCAAAGCTTTCTACCTCGGTGGCCGCTGTGACCAAATACAAAGCTGCTGATCACGCGGTGCAGGCATTTGACAAAGATGTTCCTTTCGAGGCCAGGGTAGAACAACGCGCGCTTCCTTTCACCACCCTGCAACAACAGTTGTCCCTCGACCTGCGCCTGATCATGGGCCGCCGCTGGCTGCAATTGGTCGATGAAAACGGGCTGCTTAATGCAGACATGAAAAAATTCTTTTTAACCCATTATGGCATTCGGAAGCCCGATCCAACAAAAGCCGAAGATGCGGGCATTTGCGCACATCCGGAGACCTGGCAACAGTTTGCCGCCGTGGCAGGGCGCATGATGGATGGCGCTGCATTTTTATCCGGCATCCATACCCTTCCAAAATATTACGATCAGCCGGATTTCCCGCTGCCGGGTGACCATTCCGTCTTTACCGCTATGGAAGAAACTTTTTTAGGGTGGTACGGGGATCTTTTTTATCAGCCAACGGACCCTGAAAATGATGCCTACGATCCATCGCGGCTTGAATACCGGTTCTCGGTTTCGGCAGCTGCCCAGTCAGGCGAAACCGTGATGGAGGCAGACCAGTATTACCAGGGCCACCTGGATTGGTACAACGTGGATGTGAATAAGCAAATGGGCACGTTGGGCGCATTGCCAGGCAATGAGGCACCTCCTGCACCTGCCAAAACCCTGCAGACATTCATCCCCACGCCCGTCATGTTCGATGGCATGCCCAATACCCGCTGGTGGGCTTTCGAAGATGGCAAAACAAATTTCAGCTATATAAAACCCGATTCAACCGACCTGGCGAAACTGTTGTTGATTGAATTCGGTTTGGTCTATGCGAACGATTGGTATATCATTCCTTATAAAATTCCTGTGGCTACCCTGACCACTATTAAAGGTTTGTCGCTGACCAATTCATTTGGCGAAAATTTCTGGATAGAGGCAGCGGCAAAAGGCAATGACAAAGACTGGACCAGGTGGAATATGTTCTCGATGAAGGTGGATGCCTCAGCGCCCGTTCCGGCCGACACCGATTTACTGCTCTTGCCCACCGTCCCAAAAATACAACAGGGAAAGCCGGTTGAAGAGGTGGTGTTTATCCGCGACGAAGTAGCCAATATGGTTTGGGGGGTTGAAACGGTCGTGCCACTGCCGGGAGGATCCAGCAAATCAGGCTTTGAAGCAGCGGCTGAATACCACGGGTTGTTGCAAAAATTAATCACGGACCAATATGGTGCGCCGGTCATCTCACCGCCTGTGGCCGATGGGGATGAACAGGCAAAGATCGCCTATGAAATCATGAACGCGATCCCCGAAAACTGGATACCCTTTATTCCGGCCCATGTAAAAGACAGCAATCGTGAAGTGCAGTTGCAGCGTGCCGCCATGCCGCGCGTCCTGGAGGGCAATCCTGCCAGGCCCGATAAGATCAGGCCCCGTACTCCATTGCTGCAAGAGGGCCTGGCAGACAAAGCCGCTTATTTTATTCATGAAGAAGAAGTACCGCGCTCCGGCATCCGCGTTGAACAATCTTTTCAGCGCACCCGCTGGAACGGCGGGAAAGTATTCCTGTGGTATGGTTTGCATAAAACAACCGGCAGGGGTGAAGGCAGCAGCGGTTTAGGCTTTGATTTGATTTTAAGCGAAAAACCAAAATGATTTTTCAAAGACATATTCGGTTTATCATTTACCAGGTCATTCGCTTCACCTCCGATGACCTGGCAAATACAAACCTTCGGCTGCCGGCATCCCCAAGCAAGGGTCTGAGTACTCAATGGGGGTTGTTGCATGCTCACAGTTTATGTCCGGTCCCATCCTCTTTACGTATAATTACGGTACCTTGTTTTCAGGTAGTTTTACGCTTGTAGGGGTGAGCAACAACAAATATCTTTGTATTCGACAACCAAAAAATAAAGCAGCTAATAATTCGGATCTGATATCTTTTACTTAATTCCATTTGGATAACCGGCAAAATAGGCATAGCAGTATATAAAGAACAACAGCATTTAAGATTTAGACACACATTCATCTCAATGATCTTTTTATAGGCGCCCTGCTGCTGCCTTATTTTCTGAGCGTTCCACTTCATACCGGTTTCCCGTCGTTTACCACTCAATCTCTTACACCATGAAAAAAGTCTCTCGCCCCGGCATTTTTATGTTGACAGGTCTTTTGGCCATTTTCCCTTTAGTAGCTTTCGGCCAGCCAAATCCCAATGATACTACCGGAAGGTCTGTATCTTATCGTATCAAAAGCATTTATCTGCCGCCGGAAAAAAGACCGGCTGTAGCCTATAATAAGCAACAGCTCCCGTTTCGCAACGTGGGTGGCAGGTTGCCTGCCTTTGATGGCGAACATTTCTCCCTCATCCTGACGCGCCAAAGGGTTTCGTCCGCAGAGGCTGCTAAAAAGATGATCGCTGCTTTTCTGGAGGCGCTGAAGAGCCCCCTTGAAATAGACCGGGATATCAAAATGGCCATTGATAAGACCACGGCTTCGCCTAATCAAAGGTATATTGATGAACAAAGCAGGTTGGCAGAGCAGTCCACCGAAAAAAGGATATCGGGACAATACGGCCCCCTGAGCCCAGCCACCCGGCAATATATCAGTGACTTTTCTTCTGGATTAAAGGCACAGGCCAAATACCAGGTTACAACCTATCGCTTTGACGAGTTCAGTGACGGCACCCTTATCGATAATACCGCGCTGGTAGTCGTCAATCGAAGCGGCAACGACTTAGTTTCCCTGCAGGGAAGGTTTTATAATAAAGTAAATATTACCAATAAAAGAGCGCTTGCGCTTAAGGAAGCTTTACCCAGGGCAATGCAGTATATCATGCGGGAAAACAATTACAAAGGCCTTAAGGGAAATGATACCGCTTCACTGGTATTGCTGCCTTACGCCGATGGCTTTAAATATGCATGGAAGACCATCGTTACTGCTGATGGGCCTTATCGCGTTTGGATTGATGCCGAAAACGGAAGCGTGCTGCAATTACTCCCGGACTTCTATTTTGCCGATAATGCAAACGGACTAGTATTCAATCCCAACCCTAACGCGGGCACCAAGGTGCTTACCTTTGCCGTCGACCCTGCCAGCAATGGTAAATACACCCTTCACCTGGCAGGGGTCCTAAGTCTTACTAACAACGGCGGAGATGGTACATCGGGTATTATAACGGTTAACGATGACGGCAGCGGCACAGCAAATTTTGATGTGTCGCCTATTAACGGGACTACGGTGGAAAGGA
The DNA here is from genome assembly GCA_036278455.1 of Chitinophagaceae bacterium. Lineage (GTDB taxonomy): Bacteria > Bacteroidota > Bacteroidia > Chitinophagales > Chitinophagaceae > FW021-bin31. Next base: position 10,988 of record DASULB010000189.1, read on the forward strand.
CTGGCCTGAGCGGTTACAACGGTTCGTTTCAGCAGGTCAATATTTACGCCTGGATATATACCGAGCGTCAGTATTATATGGCGTTGGGAAGCCAAGATTTCGGGCAGGTAAATGTAACTTTCAATCAGGGCGGCGGTGTTAACAATTCATTTTGCTGTCCACCTTCTTATTATACCTGCACCGCTACTACATCCAACAGCACCTCCTGCAATGATTTGTTTAATGCGGGAAATGATGCCACCGTCGTCTCACACGAATTCGGACATAACCTGAATGGTCTGCAGTACAATGTATCCGGTGGCCAGATGACGGGCGCTTTAAATGAGGGCATGGCCGATTTCTGGGCCTATACCAACTGTAACACCGATGTTTTCGGCGCCTGGTGGGCGCATAATTGCCCGACACCCGTGCAAAGCGGATTCGTGCCCAGGCAGGCGGAAGCGCTGGACATCTTTCCCAGCCACAAGAACCTCTCCGGCGCCTCCGATGAAGCCCACTCCGCGGGTCAGATTATTTCATGGGCCAACTGGAGTGCAAGACAAGGCATGAATGATGCCACTGATCTCGGGACATTGAGTATTAACCTGAATATTATCAGAGCGATGACAACGGCCGGCATAGGGGTGGTAGACAATGGAAATGATGCAAGTATCCATAATTCATACCTGGATCTGCTACAACAGATCGCTCCATTGTTTAGTACTTCCCGGCTCATTCATAAATTACTGGCAGGCTATGCAAGAGCGGGCATTTTTCTGTCGTCCAAAGATGCCGTCATTGATATTAACCATTCTTATCTGGACCGCAACAACGCTACTGGCCCTACATTCAGCCTATGGACAGGAGAAGATTATACTTTCAGCGGTGGAAATGCCACTACCAGCGCTCCGCCGTATAACACCCAATATATGGTGGAAGTTGCGAATGATCCGGCATTCACTTCTCATCTGACAAGTAGCGGTTGGCTTACCAACGTCACAGCGGGCGATGGCGGACACGCCACCTGGATCCTGCCTTCCGGCGCCTGGAATACATTGAAGGCCGGTAATGATCTCTACTATCGTGTCACCACCAGGGATGCGAACGGAAACAATATACGCCAGTCCTGGAACCCTGGCAATGGCTTTCTTATCAACGTGCCGGTGGGACGGGCCGCTATCAATGGAACCGGAACAAAGGATTGCGGCTGTACCGCATCGGCACAGGGAACAGGCTCCGCCGCCGCGCTCCTGCCCTTTCTCCCCGTCGCTTACCTGGTAATAAAACGCAGGAAAAAGAAAAACAATAATAAGGCTTGATATGAGGCCGAGGATCATCCATTTTCTCGATTACCACTTCCATACTGCCATTTTCGGATGGGTCATCCCCGATCCTGCGGTAGTATATGCGATCATGCTGACAGCAGGAATTATTGTCTTTCTGAAACGATGCAGGACCGACGATCTGGAGCGCTATCACGCAACAGGTATGGTCATATGGGGCAGCATCGCAGCACTGCTGGGTGCACGCCTGTTTTATCTTTCGCAAAACATGGACCTGGTTATAAAAGACCCCGCCATGCTTTTTCAAATTAACGGCGCCACTGTTTCTTTCGGTGTTTATATCGGCGGCACCCTGGGCATCTTTCTTTACAGCAGAAAAAACAGGCTGAACGTACTTCCTTATCTTGATGTCCTGGCCTCGGTATTGGGTTTAGGACCATTGATCGGA
>DASULB010000190.1:0-3214 GCA_036278455.1 Chitinophagaceae bacterium
CAGCCGGTGAATGTCAGTGGCATCTATAATCTTAACGGAGATATCTCCTATTCTTTCCCGGTAAAGAAATTAAACCTCAAAATTGATCCTGCGACTTCCATCCGGTATTCCCATGATGTCGGATTTGTTAACCGGCAAAAAAACTATACTAAAAATGTGGCACTCGGGCAACGGCTCCGGCTGACCTATGACATCACTGACCTGCTGGACCTGAACATAAACGGCCGGATTGATTACAACAAGGTAACCTATTCATTGCTGTCCAATCAGAATCAGGACTACTTTAGATACGGGTTATCCACAGATTTCGAATTCAGGCTTCCGGCAGGCTTCCTGCTCGGCAGTAACCTGCGTTACACTGCAAATGCGGGGCTGGCCCTCGGGTATAACCGGAGTACCATGATATGGAATGGCTATGTAGCCAAACAACTATTCAAGAAGAAACAGGGTACCATTAAACTGGAAGGTTCGGACCTTCTTAATCAGCGGCTTGATATCCGTCGAAGCATTGGATCCACTTACATTCAGGATTCAGAAAGTTCAGGCCTCGGTCGTTATTATATGCTCTCTTTTACCTATAATTTCAACCGCTTTGGCGGAAGGAGATCCGGGCAAATGCGCGGGAGAAGCCGTAATACGGATCGTTCAGAATTCCGGGGGCGGACTGGCGGCAATGGCAGGGGAAAGGGATTCAGGAGATAACCCTACAGAGGACGCCATTAACACGGTTTCCCGCTAACTTTGCCAAACCATCCCGGATAAATTAAAGGGAAAAAGCAAACCCCGAAATGGTTATCATGAACACAGCCTGCCGGGCATTAAGCCGAACGGCCAACGACCGATGATGGCCGTTTGTCAGCGAATATAGGCTGTAGGCGTCACGCCAAATTGCTTTTGAAAATTCCGGGCCAGCTGAGAGGGGGAATTATATCCAACCATATCAGTGATCTCATAAATCTTAAAGTTGCCTTCACTTAACAATTCGGCAGCGCGTTTTAACCGCGTAATATTAATGAGTTCAAGTGCTGTCAGGTCAGTCACTGCCTTTATCTTTCTGTAGAGCGTCGGGCGGCTGACAAACATGAGCTTAGCGAGTTTTTCCACATCCAGTTCGGGATCAGTCAGGTTGGCATAAATGGCTTCATTGATCTGATTGAGGAAATTTTCGTCAGCCTTTGAGTTAGCCATGCTTCCTATTTGCATTAATGGCGCGCTGGTGAAGTATTTGCGGATCTTTTCCCGGTTGGCAAGCAGGTTGGCAATCTGTACCTGCAGGTGCTCCGGAGAAAACGGCTTTTCGATGTAGGCGTCGGCCCCGGTCTCAAGACCTTCCAACCTGGATTGAAGGGTATTCTTGGCAGTCAGCAGGATGACCGGCACATGGCTGTACTGAAAATCCGATTTTATGGCCTGACAAAGTTCCAATCCGTCCATGACACCCATCATAATATCGCTGATCACCAGTTGAACAGGCTCTTTCAACAGTATTTTCAGTGCCTGTTTCCCGTTTTGCGCTGTCAGGAGTTCATACTTCTCTTCCAGATCATCCGTCAGAAAGTCGATGATTTCCGGATTATCGTCAACCAGTAGAATAAGGGGCTTCCTAGTTTCCATGATACTTTCATTAAATGTTTGGCTGCAGGCTACCCCATGACCGGATTAAATTCGATCTGGTGATGCACCGGCAAAATCAGTACAAACACATTCAGACCCTCTTTTGTATCCTCCAGTTCAAGTCTGCCCTTGTGCAGCATGGCAAGTGAACGGGAAAGCGGGAGTCCGATACCTGTTCCAGGTTTCTGCTGGCCATCTTTAATTCTGAAGAAAGGCTCAAATATCTTTTCGCTCATGGCTGAGGGGATGCTGTATCCATCGTTTTTTACACGGATCATAAAAGTGGCCTCAGGGTCAGCCGAGACCGATAAACAAACCTGCACCTTGCTATCGGCGTACTTGATCGCGTTGTCCAGCAAATTGGTCAGGATTTTATTAAACGCGGCGATGTCGATATAGGCGCAAAGCTGTGGTTCCGGAACATCGAGCTTAACGTGGATGTGCTTCGCCTCCGCCGCAGACCGGAAATTCAGAATATTGCTTTTCAGCAGCTGGGAAATATCCGTCTTCACAAAATTCAGGCTAAACCCGGCCGTTTCCGTTTTTCTAAAGTCAAGTAACTGACTGGCAAGTGCCAGGAGCCGTTCGGTATTCCGCTCCATGATCTTCAGGTTCCGCTGAATCTGCGGAACGGCATCGGCTTTCTTAATGATCTTCTCCATCGGTCCTTTTATAAGCGTCAGCGGTGTCCGGATCTCATGGGCCAGATGCGTAAAAAACTCGATCTTGGCGTGATAGATCTCTTTTTCCTTCTCATGTTCCAGCCGCTCCAGATTTCGCATGTTCCTTTTTCTGACGTTTAGCCGGTACCGCCGTATACCATACCAGCAAACCCCGGTGAAAATGCAGCCATACATTAGGTAAGCCAGGGTGCTTCCCCAGAAAGGCGGAAGCACCCGGATATGCAGCCGGGCTTCCTTCTCATTCCAAACGCCGCTGCTGTTGGCCGCTTTCACCCTGAAAACATAATCCCCCGGCGACAACTTGGTAAAGAAAGCCTTGCGGTTGGTCTTAAGATAAGTCCATTGCTCATCAAGACCTTCCATCAGGTACGCGTATTCGGTCATGGCGGGAGCGCTGTAGCCCAATGCGGCAAAGTCAATGCTAAAAGAAGATTGCGCATGGGTGAGGACCAGCGAATCTGCCAGGATAATGGAGCTTTTTAACGGGGACCCTTTGCGACCGATCTCCAGTTCGTTGTTATAGACCTGAAAACCGGTAATATAAACGGGCGGTGCATACGTGTTTTGAATGAACTCCTGCGGATTAAAGCTGATGAGTCCTCCCACACTTCCAAAATACATGCGTCCGCTGGAATCTTTATAGGCCGAGTTATAATTGAACTGATCGCTGAGCAGCCCGTTATCCTTTGTATAAACCTTCATGCCTGCTGTAGGCATATTGAAACAAACCAATCCTTTTGAAGTGCTCACCCACAAATTCTTCTGCCGGTCTTCAAGCATCGCAAAGACTAAATTGCTTGGAAAGCCGTTTTCTGTGTCATACCGGCTAAAACCACGACCATCGGCATTCAGCCGGCACAACCCGCCTTCCGTAGCAAACCACATATGACCGCCGCTGTCTTCCAGTATCCGGTTTA
>DASULB010000191.1:0-3375 GCA_036278455.1 Chitinophagaceae bacterium
GTACCGCGAATGCCGTCAGGACGTTTTTCTTTTTCCGGTGAGCATGGTTTCCAGTTCCTCCAGCGTTTTCCCTTTGGTTTCAGGCACCCAGCGCCATACAAAGAAAAACCCGATGATGTTGCACATGCCAAAGATGACAAAATTAATGACCGGGCTTAGCTTGAGCAGAAAAGGGGAAATGAACACCACCAGAAAGGTGGCCAGCCATAACACGCAGGAGGATAAGGAAAGCGCTTTGCTGCGTATGTAGTTGGGAAATATTTCGGACAGGAGCACCCAGGTAACGGGTGCCAGGGTAAAAGCATAGATGCCAATATAGGCCATGACAAAAATGAAGACAAGCGTTCCGTTCACAGAGGTGCTGTTGAACGACCATGCCAGCAAAAAAAGCATCAGCGCCATGCCAGAGGTGCCGACCAGCATCAGCTTTTTCCTGCCCATTCTATCCACCAGGATAATGGCCAGGATGGTAAAGATAAAAAATACGAGGCCAACAAATACGGCATTCAGCAAGCCATCCTTAATGCTGATATTGGCTTTTTCAAAGATGATCTGCATATAGGCGGTGACATTGTTCGCGCCGGAGAATTGCTGAAGGACCGCCAGCCCGAAGCCGATCAGCAGCGTAGGTAAAATAACCTTTCCAAAAAGCTCCCTGTAAGACCCCTGTTTGGCGGTCAATTGCAATGACTGCCGGATATCACCCAATTCCTTGTCTGCGAACCGGTCATCACCAATTTTTTTCAGGATCTTTTCCGCCTTTTGATGGCGGTGTACTTGCACCAGCCAGCGTGGGCTCTCCGGTATGACAAACAGGGCGACAAAGAATATGAATGCCGGCACAAAGGCGGAGCCGAACATCCACCGCCAGCTTTCCAGGTTGTTGGGATCGCCGAAGTAATAACAGACCACGGTGGCCAAAAGAATACCGAGGATGATGGTCAGCTGGTTAGTGGTGACCAGTTTGCCCCGTATGGAGGCGGGCGCTATTTCGGCGATGTACATCGGGGAAAGCACCGAGGCCGCGCCTACCCCGATCCCCTGGGCGAATCGCCATACGCCAAGATCGAAGGCGCTCACCGAAAGCGCCACGCCAATGGTGGTCAGCATCAGGGAAGCCGCGGTGAACAGCAGCATTTTTTTCCTGCCGTACTTATCCGTCAGCCATGCGGTGAGGAATGTACCCCCCATGCAACCCACCTCAAAAATGGCAACCACCCATCCCAGGGTAAAGCTTTCCAGGTGAAACTGCTTCTGGATGAAGGGGATCACGCCCGTGATCACCCCCAGGTCGAATCCGAACATGAGGCCGCCCATGGCCGCTATCAGGCTCATGGCCAGCACATAGCCTTTGTTAATGGCAAAGTGCTCGTCCTTGCTTTTTACCATGGCGTCAGTGGGTATTATCTGCATATTGAAGGGTTTGGGGATGTCTCGTTAACGGTGTCTGCCAGCGCTTACCAGGATGTCATGTCCTGTGATCTTGATTAATAGCACGCTTCGTTCCACTTCAGCTCGTTTTTAAATTGATACAGGTTTGTCTGTTTTCCGATCAGCACATATTCAAGCCCGGCCATCGTTGCAAAATCCTCCAGGTATTCTGCCGTCAGGTTTTGGGAGAAACAGGTATGATGGGCACCACCAGCCAACAACCACGCGGTACAACCGGTACGCATATCCGGGTAGGGCTTCCACAACACACGCGCTACGGGTAGTTTGGGCAGATCATGCGGCGCGTCAACGGCTTCCACTTCGTTGACCAGCAACCTGAACCGGTTGCCCATGTCTACCACCGATGCGTTCAATGCCGGACCCTTTGCCGCCTGGAAGACCAGGCGTACAGGATCGGCTTTGCCGCCGATGCCCAGGGGATGAATTTCCAGGCGGGGCTTGTCCGCCGCGATGGAGGGGCAAATTTCCAGCATGTGGGCCCCCAGTACCATCTCACCAGCCGGATCAAAATGATAGGTATAGTCTTCCATAAAGGAATTGCCGCCAGCAAGTCCCGTTGCCATGACCTTCATGGCGCGGACCAGTGCAGCGGTTTTCCAGTCTCCTTCGGCCCCAAAGCCGTAACCCGCCGCCATCAGGCGCTGTGCTGCGATGCCTGGCAATTGCGTAAGCCCGTGCAGGTCCTCAAAGGTATCGGTGAAGCCCTTATAATTTCCCGCTTCCAGAAAACTGCGCAATCCCAGCTCTATTTTAGCAGCGTCTCTCAAGGCACCATGAAGGGACTGTCCCTTTTGTAGCGGCCCGGCTAAAGTATAGTTTTTTACGTAGTCCTCACACAGCCCGTCAATGTCTTTCTCCTTTACCCCATTGATCACGGCGACGAGATCACCCACGCCGTGGGTGTTGACGGCATAACCCAACTGCATTTCGGCTTCCACTTTATCTCCTTCGGTAACGGCAACCTGCCGCATGTTATCCCCGAAGCGAACAAACCTGGCCCCTTGCCAGTCATGCCATCCCGAGGCCGCGCGACACCATACACCTATCTGATCCAGTACGGATTCATCCTGCCAGTGACCCGTCACCACTTTGCGTTTGATGCGCATGCGCGACAGGATAAAACCAAATTCCCGGTCTCCGTGGGCGCTTTGGTTCAGGTTCATAAAATCCATGTCAATGCTGTCCCAGGGAATGTCGCGGTTAAATTGTGTATGGAGGTGCAACAGGGGTTTATGGAGTATATTCAATCCGCTGATCCACATCTTGGCCGGAGAGAAGGTATGCATCCAGGTAATGATACCGATGCAATGATCGACCTGATTGGCTTCCCGGATCATGTTGTGTATTTGTTCGGGGGTGGTGACAATGGGTTTAAAGACGATCTTTACCGGTATTTTGTCATTTTGATCCAGCGCCTCCGCTATTTTTTGTGCATGCGCTGCCACTTGCTTCAGTGTCTGGTCACCATATAAATGCTGGCTTCCGGTAATAAACCAGGCTTCGTACTGTTTAAGACTGTTCATGTTTAACGTTTAATATGATATTGAATATTTGGTATAGGTCGCGGCGCGGTTTGGTTCCATGCCTTTTACTGGTATATCGAATCGTGCCGCTAAAGAAATTATTGCCCGTAATAAGAGTCCGGTCCGTGTTTCCGCTGGTAATGCTTTTTGACCAGGGCGTCCTTTAGTCTGGGAGCGTCGGATCTGATCTGTTCGGTCAGAAAAGCCAGGCGCGCGATCTCTTCCAGCACCGCGCTGTTGTAAACGGCTTTTTCCGGTGTTTCTCCCCAGGTAAAGGGTCCATGGTTGCCCAGGAGGACCATTTCCACCTCCTCATAGCTTAGATTTCTGTCTTTAAAACATTCCACGATCTGCAGTCCGGTCTGGTATTCGTAATCCCCCCGGATCATTTCATCGGTCA
>DASULB010000192.1:0-3015 GCA_036278455.1 Chitinophagaceae bacterium
GAGGTTGGTGGCCAGTATGACCACCCCGGGAAAGTCCTCGATACGCTGCAACAGGTAGGAAACCTCCTGGTTGGCGTACCGGTCATTGGAGCTGCTGGTCTGGGTGCGCTTACCGAACAGCGCATCCGCCTCATCAAAGAATAAGATCCAGTTCTTGTGTTCCGCCTGGTTAAACACATTAGCCAGGTTTTTTTCCGTTTCCCCGATAAACTTTGAAACCACCATGGAAAGATCTATCCGGTAAACATCTAACCCCGAGTATTTGCCCAGCAAGCTTGCGGTAAAGGTTTTTCCGGTGCCGGGTGGCCCGTAGAACAAACTACGGAAGCCTGGCTTTAGTTTTTTGCGCAAACCCCAGTCATCCATCAGTGTGTCGCCAAATTCCAGCCAGTCACGGATCTCCGCTATTCCCTCCATGGTATCATCCTCCAGTACCAGATCATCCCAATCCATGTCCGTATAAATGCGCTTGGCGGGAAAATTAATGCTGAAGTCAGGCTTGTGAGATACCCCCAATGTAAAATAACTGAGGTACTCTGTTGAAAGACTTAACACGCCGCTCAGGAAAGGCTCTTCTGACTGGGCAGAGACAAGCTTCAGCATGCTGGAGGTCTGAAAAAAATGGTCTCCGCCAAAGATCTCCAACAAAGAAAATCGTTTTTCAAGATCATTGGCAGCCACAATAAAGGCAATGGTCTCCCCGGTGGGAAGAAACCCGCCATGATTTTGTCCTTTTATCCCGCCAAACTCGGTAAATCCCCGGTCATAATCCATGTTTTTTACAAAAAAGACGTCAAGTAAATGCGGCTGCAGGTGCGGGGCCAGCGCCATTAACAGGATAACGCGTTCGGTAAAACTCATCTTGTAATACCTTACGACCTGCGCATACACTGACGCTTCAGCTGAGAGGTCCGGGGGCGGCACTTCACTGATATCTTTGAAAGAGCAGGGTTGCCCCCAATAGAGTTTCATCCGGGTATCAATGACCATTGCCAGCCATTGCATTTCCGCGGCCATCGCTGCCGCGTTGGCGCGCATAACATTTATATCCATTCCACATGTAAGATTTTATCCATCCAGGACGTTTTGATCAGGCCGATACCCCAGGGCAAAGTTTGCAGAAGTACATCATACCCGCGCTGGTCCACCCGTAACTTCCATGAATCTTCCTCAAACTTCAGCTTTCCCTCTCTTTGCAGGAATGAAACCCGGAGCCCTTCTATGGAGGTATTCTTCAGTTTATCCCACCTGCCAATCACCATCTTCAATAATTCCATGGAGAGGGCCGACTCTGCCTCAGTGAGCGTAATCTCCGCGGGTACCGCCTCTTCAATAGGCAAACCACAAAGCAGCTTATTCAACACCAAGGTATGTTCAGCGTGTTTTCCTTTGCCGTCTGCCAGGAACTGTAGCAGATGGACCGCCCGGAAGGCGGCTGTGTCACCCGTAAACTTACCCTTTTCCGTTAATGCCAACCGGCTGAAATAAGTACTTAGAAAAGGATGCAGTAACACCAGACCGGCATTACCAATATAAATAGTATCGTCCTTTACCTTCCAGGATTTCTTTGCACCGCTTTCCTCTTCCGTTGTTATTACTGCTGGTTTATGTTGGTCATGCTTATTTTGCTGTGGCAATATCCCGGGTGATTGCTTTTTTATTTCCTGTTTAACACTCCGGTCTTTAGCGGGAGGCGGTTCCGGCTCATCTACGTCCCGCCTGTAGACAGCCCGGCGGTTCTGCCCTTTGATCAATGTTTGCAATTGTTGCCCGATGGCAGCGATCAAGCCGGCGGGCATTGCTTCCGTCGGTGTCAGGCCGACTGTGACGTGCAACAAATTCTCATAAAACGAAGCTTCTTCCGGCTGGCCGGAATCCTCCAGCATAGGAAGCAACCGGGCAAAGTAACGCAAGGGAGTTTTGACACGGCTTTCCCCTGCCAGGTAATGCAGGCTAAACTGGAAAAATACGCGGTCCACTTTTTGTTTCTCCAGGGTATCCCGGGCAGCCAGATTCAGCAAGTCTCGCACCTGCGCTAAGAACAATACGGTCATTTTTTCACTACTTCCCATCATTCTTTCAACCAGGCGTTTGAGGATATTCCCTTCATAATTTTCAGCCAAATAACCGGTGAGGGCCGAAGAGCGCAATAATGCCCGGAGAAATTCCTCGTCATGACCGGTTAGCGGATGTGCGCTGAGATGCAGCATGTGCTCCAGCATTTCCTGCAGGCCCTTACGGTTCATGTCTGATTTCCTGCCGGAAGTCTCCACGATATACCGGAATAAATCTTTTGGAAAAAATTCCAGCAATAAGTTTTTCATCGCTTTATCCGTGCTGCCCGTGCTGGTGGTAAAAACATCGTGTATCCGTATCCGGGCGTGGGATAAATGTGTTTCCTGCTTTAAAATGGCGCGAAGCGCCACGGGCTTCTCCCGGATCAGCAGTTGCAAAAGTCTTTTTAAAAAGCTATCCAATAAGGAGGGGGACAATCCGGGCATCTTGTCGGGTAACTTATTCCAGGTAAGGAAGTAGGAGAGGGTCGCTAAAGATGCGCGCAGGATGTCTTGTTCACCGGCCTGGTCATCGGCTAACAAATATTGTCCGATGACCATCCTGATATCCGGGTCCGCCTCTTCCTCCACAGGATCCACCGCTATTTTTGATGGCTTATGCAGCTCCTTTACAAGCAAAGAAAGCACGGCCTTAAATTTTTCGTGGCCACCCCTTTCTACATGCAGGCGCCCGATCCTGGCCAGGGCATCACGGATGTGCCCTTCATATAAACCGGTCCATCGTGACAACCGGCCAATACTCAAAGCGGCGAAACGTGGCAGGTCAAATGCCTGGTAACCGGAAAATATAATGGTCTCCCACCACGCCAGTAGGATAATCTGCCGCCAGGCCGGCGGATGCTTGATCTTTAGCGCAGGGAAATCCTCCAACAGCCAGGCCATGGATTCATAGTAGCCGACCGCATCGGTTCCGCCCGGCAACAAACTGAACGTAGCCATC
>DASULB010000193.1:0-6191 GCA_036278455.1 Chitinophagaceae bacterium
CTTTAGGATTCCAAGCTTTCATTGCTACCCATTGTTTAAGGGATACGTCAGCCGTTTTACTATTCACCGGAAATTCTAAGATAGATGGGAACTCTTCCTCCTTTAGCCTTATATTTTTTTACATAAAAGGATAAACCGAAGCTTAGATTTTGTTGTGCCCTGACATTCAGATTTAAGGGTTGTGAATTGATTTACTACTTATCATTTGTACCCTCACGAAAAAGGGCATAAAAATGACATCAAAACGCTTCAAATGAAACCAAAAAATATGAATACAACTAAATAAGTGACAGATAGTTAAATCATATTTTGTGCCCTCAAATTTAGGGCACAAAGTGGGGACCACGAATAGGGCACTTTCTTTCTGAGTTGGTATGGTGCAAATTGGATTGCAAAAATTAAAAAAGCTGCTAAAATCAATGCTTTAGCAGCTTTTGGGGTTGTTTGGGACCCCTAAACGTCGGGATGACTGGATTCGAACCAGCGGCCTCGTCGTCCCGAACGACGCGCGCTACCGGGCTGCGCTACATCCCGAAATCTTCGGGAACAGGCGCAAAGATAGCACTTAGGTTCTGAAAAATAAAATCTGGTATCATGTCATTGGTATCACATCATTGGTATCATGAACATTGGCAGTACCGGAGGAAGGAAGGTACCGATTCTAAGGCGTGTTTTGCTTACTTTTGCCCCATGAAACAAGAGGACAGAACACTTTCTTTAGTCGAACGGGACAAACAGGTGGTATGGCATCCGGATACCCAAATGCAGACAGCACCGCCTCCCGTTCCCATTGTTGCCGGAAAGGGATCCTTACTGATTGATGAGAATGGTGTAGAATATGTCGATGGCATTTCCAGTTGGTGGGTGAACATACATGGCCATGGGCACCCTTATATTGCTCAAAAAATAGCCGCCCAGGCAGCGCAGCTGGAGCATTGTATCTTTGCGGGCCTCACCCACCCTCCCGCTGTGGAACTGGCTGAAAGGCTGCTGCGAATCCTGCCTGCGGGACAATCCAAGATATTCTTTTCTGATAATGGATCCACCGCCGTGGAAGTAGCCTTAAAGATGGCGATTCAGTACTGGTTCAACCAGGGAATTCAAAAAAATAAGATCCTGGCCTTTCGTAATGGCTACCACGGCGATACTTTCGGCGCCATGAGCGTTAGCTCCAGGAGCGTCTTTACCAGGGCCTTTGAAGGGTATCTCTTTGAAGTAGATTACATTGACATTCCGGTTGCGGACGGCACCGGCAAAGGAATCTTCAATTCACCGGATGAATGTACCGGTGAATTGCCAGGGGATGCCTATTACGATGAGGTAAGACAGAAATTGCAGTCAGGGGAATATGCCGCGTTTATATTTGAGCCCTTGATCCTGGGTGCGGGCGGGATGTTGATGTACGCGCCCGAAGCCCTGGAACGATTGATACAGATCTGCAGACAAGAAGATCTACTGATCATCACCGATGAGGTAATGACGGGCTTCGGACGTACGGGGAAAAGGTTCGCCATGGAATATCTTTCCTCCTCTCCGGACATTATCTGTTTGTCAAAAGGACTTACCGGTGGGACCATGGCGCTTGGCATCACCTCTTGTCAGCAAAAGGTTTATGATGCGTTTCTTTCCAACGATAAGTTAAAGACGTTTCTTCACGGGCATTCCTTTACGGCAAATCCCATCGCCTGCGCCGCCTCACTTGCCAGCCTGGATCTTTTCCTGGATCCATCCTGCGAAGAAAATATCCGGCGTATAATCTCCCGGCAGGCAGCCTTCCGGGAACAAATAAAAGACCATCCGGTCATCAAGAACGCGCGGCAGACGGGAACCATCATGGCCTTTGAGATCATTACGGAAGAAGCCGACTCCTACATGAACAATATCCGGGATTTCCTGAGTGCCTATTTTTTGAAAAACCATATCATCCTCAGGCCACTCGGAAACACCATTTATATTCTACCCCCCTATTGCACCACCAATGAGCAACTGGAGCAAATACACGACGCCATTTCATCGGTACTTGATGAAATACAGAAACGGGGCGTGGCAAAAGTAAGTTGAAGGCGGTAAGCGATCTGCTCAAACGGATCCGGGCAGATCAGGGTGAATGCCAGGGTTTGACAACCGCGATTCCATGACGGGTACTACTTCCGGGAAACAGGATAGTATACTTTGATGTGGCAATAACTGCTGTCACCCTGCGGTATATTTCCATCCAGGTAGGTCTCCCATGGATAGACGGAAGCTGTTTTGGTGAATCCATCGGCAAAATGGGATAAGGCCTGATAAGCATCCTGCACACCCGCGTAACTTCCTTGATAGTCCGCCATCAATACCGTGCCGGAAGGTATGACCATCAGCTGCACACCATTGTCAGAAGTAAAGGGACGGCTCACATAAAAACCGGCGTTGACACGGTAAAGGTGATCACTTAATTCCTGAAACTGGGCCATGGGGTCACCCACAGCGGATAAGTCCTGCTGATCGATATAGGCGTTGACTTCACCCAGCAGCTTGTTTAAGGTGGCATAAATCAGCCCCCGGGTGACCGTATCGGCAAGGGTAGCCACATATTTCCTCGAGATACTGGTTTCCTTGATGGGAATATTGGAAAAAACATCCGCCTGTTCGCTTAATATTTTCAGGTTAGTCAACCCGGTCTCCATCATGGGGCCGGTAAGCTTGTTCATCATAGCGGCATAAAAACGCCACCATGGAGTCCATCCAGCCCGCATGTTCATGTACCAGATGACAGTGGTGCCATGGCCGTCTTCGGAAGCGCGCAAAATATAGGCTCCGGTAATGGGTGGTGTATCATCATAGCTAAGTTGAAAGCGCAGCGCGCTGTCACCACCGGATCCGGTCAGCGCGTAGGTGCCGTCCACGGCACGCTTGCCTTCGCTGCGCCAGGACATTCTCTTATCCGTCTGATAAGTGACCTTTTGAGCGGGATCAAACTGCAGCCAGGGATACCAGAGCGCATAATGGTGCAGCGTGGTCAGCTGGTCTAACACCACCTTCGGGCTGGCTTGTATATAGGTCTCTTTCATGACCCTTCCTGTCGAAGGCAATATCAGGGTGACCAGGATAAACAGGATCACCAGGCTGCAAACGAAAAAGATAAAGTACCGAACAAGTTTTTGCCCCATAACTGAAATGCTTTACTGATTACTCCCAACGGAACACTTTAATGGCCACCGCGTATACGACCAGCCCCCAAACGACCAAAATCAATAATTCCTTGGGGAGCTGCCATAACCTGGCGCCTTCAAATGCTATCTTTCGAAGGGCATCATTCAGATAGGTGAGCGGCATAATTTTACAAATCGGCTGTAACCACGAGGGAAAAACATCAATAGGAAAGAAGGTCCCCGCTAAAAGGAACTGCGGCAGGGTGACAATGTTCGCAATGGGGGGAATGGAGCTCTCATTGCGGGATATGCCACTGATGATGAATCCAAAGCCCATGAAGATAATCAGCCCGAATGCCGACAGCACCAGCATTTCAAAGACCGTCTCAAATCCATGGATGAGCGTGAACCTGAAAAAATAATAGCCGATGACGATCAGAAAAATGGCCCCCAGTAGTTGAAAGACAAGACGGGCCAGCGCTTCCCCCAAAAGGATGTTAAACCGCCGGACAGGGGTAGCAAAAAACCTTTTGAGTACCAGCGTCTGCCGCAGGCTGAAAAAAAGGAACGCCGTACCGAATACCCCCGTGCTCAGCAGCGAAAAGCCCAGCATACCCGGAAGAATAAAGTCTATCTGCCGGTAGATCCGCCCCGGAACCAAAATAGTGTGAACGGCGGCGACAGAAGGGTTTTTCGGGAACACCTTCTCGTTGACGCTGTTAATGATGTCCCGCAGTACTGACCGGAACATACCGATCTTGTCAGCACTCGCGCTGGAGGTATACAGTTGCACGCGGTATTTACCAGCCGCTTCGCTCGTCGCCGAATCAGCGGTGATGTTGATAATGGAAGTCAGACGTCCCTTTTTGAGGTCCTCCAGCATTTCCTGGCGGGTCTCTCCTGTCACGAGCCTCACGACCTTGGACTGGGCTAAGGCCTGGTAAATAGGATTATTCACATCCGAAGTAGCGGCTACCCCTATTCTGACCGAAAAGGCGCTGTCACCGATAAATCCAAAGACCAGTACGAAAATCAAAGGGAAGCCAACAGTAAACACCACAGCGGACGGGCTTCGGAGCATTGCTTTAAAACTGGCTTTTGCAAGCGCCATCAACGCTCTGAACTGACTGTATTTTTGAGGCATATTCACAAATATTTTCCCGGCGCTGCAAACCTACACTAAAGTGGATAAATATTGAAGCGCATCACGGAAAATAAAATGGGTACATCTGCCAATAACAGCTAATTAACAGTGATATCATAGGGAAGCCGCGCGAGCACCTCCCCGCTGGTCCGGGTGATCCGCCTGAGCTCCCTGTAGACATCATAGCTGCTTCCCAGCTGCCGTTTAATCATGCGCGACTGCACATCGCCGGTCAGCTGGTCAAATAGTTTTTCAAAGGTAGCTTGCGGCTCAGGATATTCACGGGTGGCATAAGCACTCAGATGCGCCATATGGGCAGCGCAGCTAATGGCGGCCTTCAGTCCGCCCAGCCGGTCGACCAGCCCTAACTTTAACGCGTCTACGCCGCTCCAGACCCTTCCCTGGGCGATGCTGTCCACAACAGCGGCAGAAAGATGGCGGCCATCCTCCACCCGGGATTTAAAGGTCGCATATACGCTGTCAACATCGGATTGGATAAACTGCTTCTCAACGGGTGTCAGTGGCCGGGAAATGCTTCCCATATCGGCGTAGCGGGCCGTCTTCACCCCATCAAAAGTAACGCCCAGTTTATTTTTGAAAAAGCTCTGCAGGTCGGGGATGATCCCGAATACCCCGATAGATCCCGTCAACGTGCCGGCCTCCGCAAAGATGCTGTCTGCCATACTGGAAATATAATAGCCCCCGGACGCGGCGTAATCACCCATGGACACCACCACGGGCTTCACCTGCTTGGTCAGCAGAAGTTCCCGCCAGATCTCATCAGCAGCCAGCGCACTGCCGCCGGGGGAGTTCACCCGGAACACGATGGCCTTGACACTGCTGTCCCCGCGTAGTTTCCGGATCAGCTTAATGTAGTTACCCGAGGAGATCACCGGTGCACCATCACCGGATCCTTCACCTGAGACGATATCTCCCTGGGCATACAATACGGCGATCTTATCGGCACTCCCCTGATCATCGCCGGAATGTACCCTGGCATACCTGGAGACATCCATAAAATTGATCTCATCGTTCTTGGCGATGCCTATTTTATCCCGAATGGCGTCCATTACCTCATCGTCATACTTTAATCCATCCACCAGTCCATATTTCTGCGCGTCATAAGCCGTCCGGATCAGTCCGTCATTAGCGTCCCGGAAAAGCGTCGCCGTATCAATATTTCTGCCTTCGGAGACACCCAGCAGAAAATGCCGGTACAGGTTCCCCAGGTATTCAGTGGTCTGCACCCTGTTGGCGGACGTCATCTGTGTCACCCGCAAAGGTTCCGTGGCGCTCTTATATTTTCCTTCGAAAAAGATCTGCGGTTTGATCTCCAACTTGTCCAGGGCCCCTTTCAGAAAGATCATCTGGGTGGAGAAACCTGAAAAATCCAGCATGCCCACGGGGTTCAGGAATACCTTGTCGGCAACAGAGGCCACATAATAAGCTTTTTGGGGAATTACCGACCCATAACCGTATATAAATTTGCCCGACCGCTTAAACGCCAGCAGGGCGCGTCTTAACTCCTCTCCGGTGGCGAAGCCATTGGGATCCCCGTTCAACTTCAGATAAATGCCTTTGATGTGATCATCTCCGGCCGCATTTCTGATGGCGGCAGTGACCTCATGGAGTCCCTGGATGGTAACATTTCCACGGTTGAACAGGGCGTTCAGGGGATTCGTGAAATTCTGCTCACGCAAAGGATTATTGAGATCAAGGACCAACACGGAATTGTTTTTTACCGAAACATCCTTTCCTGAGCTGACAGCGCTGGACACGATCCCAACCAGGATAAAAAAGGCCAGCGCCGCAAAAACAACCAGTGCCAGCAAGGCGGCAAAGAACATTTTAAAAAAACTCTTCATAATGGGATTTTACATTGTTTCCCAAAAATACGGTTTATTGTTACTTTTGCC
>DASULB010000194.1:0-6719 GCA_036278455.1 Chitinophagaceae bacterium
TGATCTTAATGCCACTAACGCTTGTGATGGCTGCCACCGCCACCGCGGTCTGTGACGATCAGGGAGCCGACCTCAGGCCAGCGTATCATCGTCCGTTTTTCCACCGTTCGGGGGCCGCTATCAGTACCGTCCTGTCCCATACCTTAGTATTTATGATAAGCGGCGATCACCTGGTAACCATGGCAGGTCACCCGGATGATCGGGAGGCCGCCACCCAAATATTCATGGAAAGCTTTGTTTCAATGGGGACGGTTTTGATCTTTGGGTACCTTTTCATCAGGGGGCCATCCAAGATCAACCAGCCCATTGTCATCATAGGATGGCGGAGGACTTACCCCGTCTCCCGGATGAAAAGTGCGGTAAAGTCTTCTCGGAGCATATAATGGATGAGGCATCGGCAGCCGCACCATCAGGATGATCGGATGTTGTGTTTTCCTCGCTTAAAAAGAGGATCGATAAAAAGAAGGAATGGCAAAGCGGTTATCACAGGAATAATTCGCCCAGGATTCCATGGCCCGGGGATATTTGGCGTTACCCGTCTGTGAAGGATCGATCGTTCCGGCGCTGAGCGATTCCATGTTCAGGGTAAGGTCTGTCACGGATTCCCACACGGCATCATTCATGGAATATTGGGATTCATGGCCCACTACGACATGGAGGTGGTGCTTGCCAATGTTGTGATCATAAGTAAGTTAGTGGGTGATTGACCCTGTAATCATCGTGTTAATAATCACCTGCTGATGATCACTTGTTGATCATGAATAAGATAGTGGAAAGGCTTTATCATTTGCAGGATGCGCAGCAGTTTATCCAGGGACACATTATCGCCGCTTCCGGTGAAACGCTGCCCGGCAAGGGCCGGGTCCCTGATGATGATCTTTACTCCATACCATCTTTCCATACGCCTTGCCAGCGACTGCAGGGACTCGTCTTCAAACAACAGGGTATTTTCTTTCCAGGCCGTCTCCGCAATGATATTGCCCCGCAATACTTTGATGGGTTCCAGCTTTATGTTCCGGGTAAAGGAATCAGGGATGGTGGCTGAGGGCGTAACCGCCGTGCCGTTGTTTTTATCACGGATCTGCTTAATCTCAATGGAGGTTTTCGCTACTACTATCTTCTGTTTCGGTTTCAAGTAAATCTGTTGGGGTTGCTTATCCCGGTTTACGCTCACCTCAACGGCGCCTTTGATCAGAGAGGTTTCCGAATAATCCTCGTCACTGTAAGCACGAACGTCGAACTCGGTTCCCAGTACCTTGACATCCATGTCGGACGTATGGATAATGAAGGGTCTGCCCGGATCATGTTTTACTCTAAAATACGCCTCCCCGCTTAGGTAGACCTCACGTGTTTTTTCATTGAAATTTTCCGGATAACGCAAGGTGCTCCCGGCGTTGACCCATAATTTCGTTCCGTCGGCAAGGCGGAGCGTCGTTTTCATCCCATTGGTCGTTGTTACCTGCTGCCACCGGAGATGGTCACCGGAATGGCCACCATGCCATATGTAAGCCAAAGAGGCACCCATCATGAGGACCAGTAACCCCGCGGCCGCCTTTTTCCAATGCCGGAGTATTTTTCGCAGCGGATGCTTTCCCCCCTCTTCTTTAGCGATATCCGCATCCTTTCTGGCTACATTGCCTAAGATCCTGTCGGCGATCCGGTCCGCCTGCCTGGTGGACAGCGCAGGATCCAACTTCCAGTTTATCTGCTGCATCAGCCCTGTCCTCAACCAATGATCGGGGTGCGCCAAAAGCATTCTTTCCATTTCGGTCTTCTCCTCAGAGGTGATCCGCTGGGTCCAGTATTTCGCTAAAAGCTCCCAAAGCCTGTCATTCATATATGTCTTATGATGGACGATGGTATAAGGTTGTCATCCTCCGCTTTTATAAAGACAGTGGGGAAAAGAAAAACAATTAAGCCGGGGAAAAAAATCAGGAATGAGATCCCTGACGGCTGGGATCGAGGGTATGCCAGAGCTTTTTTACGGCAATGGTCATTTGAACATTCACCGTAGCCGTTGAGATATCCAGCAATTCAGCTACCTGGCGATAAGAGAGGTTGTCTTCCTTGACCAGCATCAAAATCTGGCGGCAACGCTGGGGTAAAGTATTGATAGCCTGGCGGATATGCCCCAGATTCTCTTTGCTGATGATGATGTCTTCGGGATTTTGCAACAGGTCTTTTTCCACTTCAATGAAATAGGCGGATTCCACCTCTTTTTTCCTGTTCTTCTTTTTCAGGTAATTCAGTGAGGTGTGTTTTACGGCGCGATAAAGATAGAAGGGGAATTTCTCAGCGTCCGGAAGATGCCTGCGCAGTTGCCATACCTTTAAAAAAACGTCGGAAATGATTTCTTCGGCGTCCATGGGACTTTTTACCATGTTCATGACAAACTGGTACAGACGGTCACCATAAAGGTGCACCATCTCCCGAAAGGCGTTTTCATCCCCTTTAGAGATGAGATACAGCTGTTGTTGTAATGAGGATAACATAGTCAAACCCGAAAGTCAAAAGTAATAATATTTGATATTTTCCAAAGAGGAAGCCTTAATATTTTATTTAGAAAACCCAAGAATACGCAAAATCGTTCAATCTGCGTAATATTTTCAGTTTTCTGCATTATTTTTTTCACCCGTCTCCACCGGCCATGAAGGTTTTTCATTTCACAAGTTCTTGAACCTGAATCCTTAGAATGCGGTTTCGTTTGCAGATAAAGCAGTTCCTATTTTTAACCATTGGTTGGAATTTTAAGAAAACATTGGCGTTTATAAAAACAGCTACGTTCTGTTTTTGGCTATTTTCGCTTCTAATACAAACTGTTATGGAATTAATTGACTTCATTCTGCATATTGACCGTCATCTCAGCGAATTCATCGTTCAGTACCACAACTGGGTTTACCTGATCTTATTTCTGATCATTTTTGTAGAAACCGGCCTGGTGGTGATGCCGTTTCTCCCAGGCGATTCATTGCTTTTCGTGGTAGGTATGTTTGCGGCACAGGGCACGCTGAACATTTGGTCGTGCCTGACTTTGCTGGTGGTAGCAGCCGTATTGGGAGATGCCTGTAATTATTACATTGGCAAGTACATTGGCCACCATATTTTACGCTGGCGGCTTTTTGGCAGGCAACTGGTAAAGCCAGGGCATCTAGAAAAGGCACAGCAGTTTTATGAAAACCATGGTTCCAGAACCATTATTATGGCACGGTTTATTCCGCTGGTAAGGACATTTGCACCTTTTGTTGCGGGTGTTGGGAAAATGAAATACAGCGTGTTTCTGACTTTTAATTTTATTGGCGGCCTGGTATGGGTGGCGGGCCTTAGCCTGGCCGGTTATTTCCTGGGACAGGTGGACTTCGTCTACAATAATTTTGAAAAAGTGATTTTTCTGATTATCCTTATCTCGGTCACCCCGGTGATCTTCACGCTCCTCAGAAATAAACTCAGGAGTAAAAGAATGGTTACTTCCATTTGATGGTCCGGTTAACTTATCGATTAACTTTTGTTCAGCAAGCATTGTATGATCGTAGTTTCCGTCTAACAGCAATAGGCTGTTTCAGGCTTTTTGTACCCCTGCTGATCGTACGCCGATCTTTTAAAATGGATTTCACAATCCCTCTGCCATCAAAACAAACGCGTTGGCCATCCATTTGGGTTAGCGACGGGCCACCAGCGTCTTATATACCGTTTATATCCAATTGTAACGCTGGAAATTATTGTCAGGCATGATCCGGAAATGCAGTCATATCCCTGCAACTTCAGGTTTGGCCCTTTATTCGTCATATAAGGCTGTGCGTTGTGTATTACCCAAAGTATCTTCTGTAGGTTATGGGCGTGCAAAAAACCTTTGTGAACATGTTCCTCCTGGCCGGTAAATTCCTGCCTTCGCATACACTTCCACCGCAACTGTGTGTCGTTTTTGAAACCGGCTCATAAACTTCCGATACGGCGTGATCTAAAGCCAAAAGGATTTGCTCCGCAATAGTTGCTAAAATACCAGTTAGTTCACGAAGCATCATAACCATTGTTATCGGCAATAAGAATCGGCCGCCCTTTCAGCTTAGCTTCTGTAAGCCATTGCGCAAAACGTTCAGAAGCAAGTTTACGGTCGTCAAATGATTCATGTTCCCATCTGGAAAAACCACTAATGGGACGCGTTTACCCTTAAAAAGTTGTTTGAAATTCATGATCCAGCCGAACTGCACGCATGTATGGACAAGGCAATTCCTTACTGTAATCCAAAAGGAGGCAAAGTCGAAGAAGGCGTTTCCCATCGTGTCGGCTATCATTCACATCCGTTTTGGTCAGTATGTTGGATGCAGGGGCAGTTAGTGAGCGCTTTCTTTTTTCAATGAATGTTGAATTTTCGGGCAATTTTCTTGTAAAGATTCAGCAAGGAATCCCTGGCCTGGCCCTGCCTGTCAAAAATAGCTTCCCACGTATTCAGCGGTTCCCAGATAAAGGTACCCATCCCCTTGTGGTCCGGGAGCGTAAATACAATGTTATTCACTTCAGTTTTACGTTCAGAATATTCCACAACGATGATCCGCTGGGTGTATCTTCCGGCCAGATCATTTAAATTGCCTTTTAGCTGGCTGGTGGTTCCATGCCACTTGGGATAATAGGATTCACCGATGATGTCAAAAGGGACGCTTCGGGCCAGCATCTTATCCAGGAAAGCACGCGATAAGGCATTTTGTCCACCATCGGCAATGCGCAGCATAATATTGATCGAGGGATCAACCGCTTTTACGGCAGCAATACCCGATTTCAAAAAGGCGGCGAGCGTATCGGGATGTCTGATGTTACCATCCGGCCATAAAATACCATGATTAATCTCATTGCCGATCTGTACCATATCAGGGGTGGTCCCCTGTGCTTTCAGGGCAGTGATCACTTTTTTGGTAAAGTCATACACATCCTTTTTCAACTGGTTGAAATCGTCATTTTTCCAGGCGGCGGGTTTATATTGCTTACCAGGATCAGCCCAGGTATCACTGTAGTGGAAATCCAACAGGAACCCCATGCCCGCAGCCTTTATTCTTTTCGCCATCTGTTCGGTGTGGGTAAGGTCACAAAACCCCTTGCCGGGGGAATAGCCGCTGTCTGCTGCCGGATTTACAAAAATCCTTAACCGGATATAATTGAATCCATGCGCCTTTAATATTAAAATGGGATCCTCTGTCTTGCCATCTACTGAGAATTTTTCGCCCCTGGCCGCCAGTTGCGGCAGGAAAGAAATATCGGCGCCTAATATTTTAACGTTATTGCCCGCGCCAGGCAAATAATTATATGATGTTGTGGGTTGCGACAGGCCGGTTATGGCTGATAATAAACAACCACAAAGCAAACCATAAAATTTAACGCCGCTTATCATGTGAATCTTATTTCTTCAAATATAAGAAATAAAGGTGTTCTATTATATTTCCTATCTCAGAATATACCCCGTAGATGATAGAATGGATTACACCGTAAGAAGAAAATAAGATACGTGAGAAAAAAGAATCAATAACCGGGGAGTTTGCCAATCAATTCGTATTGCAAACTTGAATGCTATTGATTATTTTGATTGAGAGAATCGTTTCAATACCCTATCTTCCATTAACAAGCAAACCTTCCAAGATGTTTTATGTACATCAATGCCGCAATAAATCGTTTTGCCAGTAAAATCTAATTACTTAACTTGATCTCTCATGAGTTCCTGTTTTTAAGTGTTTATGAAATAATTTGTCACTATTAATTTACACTTTTTACAGGAACTCTATTATTTTTCAACAGCCCAATCGGTTATCGCTCCATACATACGATCTAAAAGATTTTATATTAAACACCTATTGTGCCGGTAAAATGACCGGAAAGAAACAAAGAAGACGAACAGTAATCCATGCCATGAATATTGAATAACAGTTGATGAGGTTCCTTTCATATGAATGTTGATTTTAAAATCTACGAGCATTTTCAATTGACAAACGGACCATGAAGGTTTCCAACGATATATCAGTACTTTGCCAAAACCATCATCTTCCATAAACACAAAATACTCTCCTTTCTTTCTTTTTACAGCCGTAATTCAGATTCCCTTTTACCGAGGTCTTGGAGACATAAAATCCTTTTACATGCCGGAAGCGAAGTACTCCTCTTTCGCAAGTATATCATAGCTCCTGGATACCGTAGCCCTTGCCAGCTTTTATTCAGTCGCCAGTGCGGCAATAGAAGATAATTGCCGGCTGCGCTTACTCTTACCACTTTCAGTGGCATTAACCACAGCGTCTACGATCTCCATGGCGTGCCATAAGAAGGCTGTTATTTTTACCGGTTCGCTCATAGGTGGAAAAAGTATTTCTTGCTTTTGTGAAATAGCAAGTATTTTTATCTATTATTGTTCGTATAAGATTTGCTGCAGAATGCCACAAACGCTCAAAGACACAAAGACAAAACCAAATATAATTAACTGCCTTATAAGCTTTTGTTAAACTTAGTGAATTCGTGTCTTTGCTGCATGCTTCATCGTGACATCAATGTTAAATTATTAATGCAATAAAGTATAACGTGCATATTTTTAAAAGCCAATATTATGAAAATAAAACAAATCCAATGGTCATGCCGATTTATTTTATTTCTTTCGATAAGCTGTCTTTTGTCAATTGACCTTCATGCTCAGTTATTATTTACTCAAAACTTTGATGACGGACAAACACATTGTGCGGAAAATAGCGCCA
>DASULB010000195.1:0-7395 GCA_036278455.1 Chitinophagaceae bacterium
AACCGCTGCAAGCCCGCAACGGCATGGTGGTCTCCGTTTCACCGCCGGCCACCGCGGTCGGCGTGGAAACGCTGAAAAAAGGTGGAAACGCCGTCGATGCCGCCGTCGCCACGGCGTTTGCCTTGGCCGTGACGCATCCCTCAGCCGGCAACATTGGCGGCGGCGGATTCATGATCATTCACCTGCATGATGGCAAGAACACCGACATCGATTTCCGGGAAGAGGCGCCGGGAGGAGCCACCCGTGACATGTACCTGGATAAAAATGGCGACGCCGACCCGGAACGCAGCCGCTATGGCGCGCTCTCCATCGGCGTGCCTGGAACCATCGCCGGCCTTTTTCGGGCCCATACCCACTACGGCAGGCTTCCCATGAAAGATTTGATACAGCCCGCCATAGACCTGGCAGCCGGCGGCTACGGAATCACCGCCCAGGAGGCACACCTGTTCAACGTCGAACAGGATAATTTTAAAAAATACAATACCGTGATGCCTGTCTTTGTCCGGCCCGCCCCCTGGAAAGCGGGAGACACGCTGGTGCAAAAGGACCTGGCCCACACCCTGACGTTGATCCGGGATCACGGGCGGGCGGGTTTCTATGAAGGGGAGACGGCTAACAGGATCGTCGCTGAGATGCAGCGCGGTGGCGGCATCATTTCTCTGGAAGACCTGAAGGGCTACCAGGCCAAAGAAAGAACACCCGTCAGGTTTAATTACAAGGGATACAGGATCGTTTCCATGCCACTGCCTTCCAGCGGGGGCATGTTGCTGGCCCAGATGCTCGGGATGCTGGGACATTACCCGGTGGATCAGTATGGGTTTGAATCCACCCGCTCCGTCCAGCTCATGACAGAGATCGAGCGCAGGGCCTATGCGGACCGCGCCCAATATCTCGGTGACCCTGATTTTGTCGGGGTACCGGTAAAGCAACTCATGAGCGACGCCTACCTGCAAAAACGCATGGCCGGTTACACGCCCGACCATGCTACGCCCAGTGAGAAGATCGGGGCCGGTGTGGTTCCGAAAGAGGACGAGGAAACGACCCATCTTTGCGTGATCGACAGCATGGGGAATGCGGTATCGGTGACCTATACGCTGAATAACTTATACGGCAGCAAGGTTGTGGCGGGCCATACGGGATTTTTTCTGAACGATGAAATGGATGACTTCAGCGCCAAACCCGGGGCGCCGAACATGTTTGGTCTGCTGGGAGCCGAAGCCAATGCGATCGCGCCCGGGAAACGCATGCTCAGCTCCATGACACCGACGATCGTCCTCAGGAACAACAAGCCCTATATCATCCTGGGAACACCCGGCGGTGCGACCATTATCACCTCGGTATTCCAAACGATCGTGGACTTGCTGGACTTTAGCATGAGCGTGAATAACGCCGTCAACAAGCCTAAATTTCACATGCAATGGAAACCCGACCTGGTATACGTGGAAAAAGGTTTTCCCGACTCCGTAAAACAGGCCATGGAAAAAATGGGTTATACTTTTAAAGTAAGAAGCGCCATCGGACGGACCGAGGTGATCCGCGTGACCGGCGGCATGATCGAAGCCGTGGCCGACAGCCGGGGCGACGACAGTGCGGCGGGATATTGACGGAGCCAATAAAAGAAAAAAACATAAACGCATCAACGAATCATACGATCATCATGACCAACCCTTCGACAAACATCCTGAAAGACGCCATCGTCAAGCGCTTTGCAGCCTACCGGGAACTGGGGGAAAAAGCCCTCCGGCAGCTGGATGACCGGCAAATACACTGGAAGCGCTCCGGCAACGACAACAGCATATGTACGCTGGTAATGCACCTGCATGGCAACATGCTTTCACGCTTCACGGATTTTCAGACGAGTGACGGAGAAAAGTCCTGGCGACAAAGAGAAGAGGAGTTTAACGAACAGGACGCAGACAGAGAAAGGCTACTGCTGCTCTGGAACGAAGGATGGGACTGTGTCGCTAAGGCGTTGAAACCGCTTGTCGATGCCGATATGGGCCGCACGGTGACCATACGGGGAGAGCCCCACAGCATCGCCGATGCACTCCTGCGACAGGTCGCTCATTATGCCTACCATGTCGGACAAATCGTTTTTATCGCCAAGACCATCAAAGGGGATGGGTGGGAAAGCCTCTCCATCCCAAAGAATGGATCTCAGCAGTATAACCAGGCGATGTGGCAGAAACAAAACCAAAAACAGAAACATGACCCTGACCATGAAAATTAAAGCCCCTTCCCTGACAGCAGGCGCCCTGGTCCTCCTGGCTTTCGCCTCGATCTGCCTGGTGAGCTGCGGGCGCGGAAAGACGGAGAAATTACTGCTGGATAAAAAATGGGGGGTCATTGACGTCACACCACCCGGGGGCACTTTCAGCATTGAGGCATCCAACCGCGCCCGGGACCTGAAAAACGGCTTCTATAAAAACGCCTGGTTTAAGTTTCTGCCGGACAGCATTTTTATCGCCTCTTTCAGCGGAAAGGCTGACTCGGGTAAATACCACATCAGCGGAGACGGCCAAACGATCTCCCTGTACCCAAAGCACGGAGGCAAAATGTATGAACAAATAGAGATCCGGCACCTGACGACCGATCAGCTTACTTTTAACACCGCGATCGCCGATTTTCATATGACTTTGCACCTGAAGGCGGCAAGCCATTAAGATCCGCCATTGGTGAATGATCCGATCCCCCTCGTCCCGCAAACCAACAGCATGAAAAAATTCAGCGTAATCTTTGATATGGACGGCACCCTCGTGGACAACAATGCCTATCATCTCAAAGCCTGGCAGGCCTTCTTTAAAGCCCATGGAAAAACACTGACCGAACGGCATTTCACCAAAGAACTAAGCGGTATCGACAGCGCAAACACCATTCGCATCATGCTGGGAAACCACCTGAGCGACGAAGCAGTGGCCGCCTACAGGGATGAAAAAGAGCAGTTGTACCGCCGGTTGATCACGCCTCACATCCAGCCGTTAGCCGGCCTGGTCCCGCTTGTCCAGACACTGACCGCCGCCGGTATCCCCCTGGGTATAGCCACCTCCGCGACATGGGATAATATAGCCTTTACCCTCCGGAAGCTCAACCTGGAGCCCTATTTTAAAGTCATCGTGGACGCGACCATGGTCGACCGGGGCAAACCCGACCCGGCCATTTACCTGATGACTGCGGCGAAGTTAGCGGTCCCGCCCGGAGACTGTATTGTTTTTGAAGACTCTCTCCATGGTATTAAGAGTGCCCGGGATGCGGGGATGAAGGTGATCGCGCTCACCACCTCACACGACCCCGAATCACTCCGCCATGCCGATGAGGTCACCGATGACTACACCGGCGTAAACCTGTCACAATTATGCAAAATAGCCCAAAGACCCTGATGCCCGTCAAAGGCATCCCCGGACGCAGCGCTTCGGTGAACGGCGAAGATTATCTTTTTTTCTCCGGGTTCGCCTACCTGGGCATGCCTTCGCTGCCGGCTTTTCAGCAACTGATCGCCGAAGGAGCCAAAAGCCACGGGGCTGTCTTTCCCTCTTCCCGCATCAGCAATACCCCATCGGTGCTTTATGAAGACTTTGAAAGCGCGTTATCCACCCTTACCGGCCTTCCGGCTTCGGCCTCCTTTTCCGCGGGTTATATGGCCTCACAGGCCGCCGCATTCTTTGCCTCCCAAAACAGCGAGTTGTTATACGCACCAGGCGCGCACCCCTCCCTGAGGATCGCGGGACAACAGATACCCCCTCTGATGGAGACCGACTGGCGGCAGCAGATCATCGCCATCGTCAATCACCACGAGCGGCAAAACCACACCATCGTGCTGGAATCCGTGAACCCTCTTTCCGGCGAGGTCCACGACCTGTCATGGTTAAAGGAAATACGCCGGCCGGTACGCCTGCTCATCGACGATTCACACGGCATTGGCCTGCTGGGAGACCGGGGCGAAGGCATCATGGCCTATCTTCCGCCGCCCGGGCATTTCCAATACCTCATCAGCTACTCGCTCTCCAAGGCGTTCAGTTGCGAGGGAGGTGCGCTGTCGGGCGGGCAAAAAGATATTGACGGCATCAAAAAACTTCCCTGGTTTACCGCGGCGACCGGGATGTCGCCCCTTTTTGCAGGTGCGTGGATACAGGCGCGACCTTTATTCGCCCGGCAAAAAGAGCGGTTGAGAGCAGCCGTCGACTATTTTCACCGGAAAGCAGCCGGCATTCCGGCACTCCGCCACGATCCGCGTTTACCCGTAGCCGCCGTCGGGGATCCCGGGGTCTATGCGCACTGCCTGAAGCACCATATTTTATTATCGGCCTTCCGCTATCCTTCCCCGCAGGATCCCCTGATGGCCAGGATCGTGTTAAATGCACTGCATACCACCGGCGATATAGACAGGCTCTGCGCATGTTTACGGCAATATTTCAAGGCGTAAAAACAGTCCCTGCCTTCATAAAATTGTCTTACATTCGTCAAAAGGAAACAATAAATACAGTCCCATTCTTTAACCTGAATATGAAACTATTTTTATTCCTGTCCCTTTGCCTCTGCATTCCCCGGATGCTCCCGGCACAGGACGGCGATTTTGATTTCGGAAACATTTCCTCCCGGGCGCTTCAGATGAAACGCTATGACGCCGACACCACCGCCAGCGCGGTGGTACTAAAGGAATTCGGGAAAACCTCCATCGACAACAGCCAGAAAAACATACTGGTCCATACCTATCATGTGAGGATCAAGATCCTGCGTGACCAGGGCATAGACAAAGCGACCTTCGTGATCCCCGTACGCAAATCGGCCACTATGGGTAAGGAGCAGGTTTATGACATCCGGGGAAGCACTTTCAACACCGAGGGCGGCAGTCTCAGGGAGTCGGACCTTAAACAGAAGAACGTGTTTACGGAGAACAAATCACGATACACCGATCTCATCAAATTTACGCTGCCGGGCGTCAGGATGGGTTCGGTTATTGAGGTGGCCTACACGCTTTCATCGCCTTATATCTATAACTTCAGGGAATGGAAATTTCAAAGCGACCTTCCCAAAATGTACAGCGAATACTGGGCAAAGATCCCCGCCAACCTGGATTATAACATCTCGCTGATCGGATACCTCAAACTTTCAGAGGATAAAAAATCGGTCATCCCCGACTGCCTGATCACGATGGACGGCGGTAAGGCAGATTGCACCCTGTTAAAACTCGGCATGAAGGATATCCCCGCGTTCAAAGAAGAAAAATACATGACCGCCAAAAGCAACTTTCTGTCCGCGGTCCATTTTGAGTTGTCGGAGATACACCGGTTTAACGGCGCGGATGAAAAAGTAGCGAAAACCTGGGGAGATGTGGACCAGCAACTTCGGACCAACAAAGATTTCGGCGGCCAGTTAAAAAAAGGGGAATCATTCTTCCGCAAAGCCCTTGATACCCTACTTTCCGGCCATGCAGAGGAGGACCTCCGCGCCAGGCGGATCTATGCCTTCATGCAAAAATGGTATAGATGGGACGGTTATACGGGAATATTTTGTGAAACAGGCATCAAAAACGCCTTTGAAGCGCACAAAGGTAATATCGGTGACATCAACCTGTCACTGGTCGCCGCCTTGCGGGCGGCGGGGCTGCCGGCGGAGCCGGTACTGATCTCCACCCGCGATAATGGCACGCCCCATGACCTCTATCCCGTCATCAGCGACTTTAATTATGTCCTGGCCAGGGTGACCACACCCAAGGCGGTCTATCTGCTTGACGCTTCGAGGCCTTTGCTTCCTTTCGGGGTCTTTCCCATGGCGTGCATCAATGGCTCCGGCAGGGTCATCCATCATCACCAGCCATCGGAGTGGCTGGTCATCAAAGCCCCTGTCATGCGCAAAGAGATCGACATGGCGGTTCTAACCCTTCATGACAAAGGCCGCATCACCGGTACGATCACCCGCCGGTACGATGGCTACCTTGCCCTGGCCAAAAGAAGGGATATCCACCGGTTTACCTCTTCCACCGAATACCTGGAGGACCTGAGCAGCCGGTGGGACGACATTCAAATTCTGGCGGACAGCATCGGCAACCTGGAGGACCCGGGTAAGCCCCTCACAGAGACCCTGAAAGTAATCATCAGCGGCACCGTGGATTCGGCAGACCCCAGGATCGTAATCAACCCGTTCTTCCATCCCTTTATCCGGGAGAATCCCTTCAAGTCCGCTGAAAGGCACTTTCCGGTGGACTTTGGCGCTCCCGAACAATTATATACCGTGCTGACCCTCCACTACCCCGCCGGCTACCACCTGGTATCTTTCCCCACGACAACACTGCTTGCCCTGCCGGATAAGGGCGGCCGCTACGTCGTGGAAAAAAATGGTTTTGGCAATACGCTGATCCTCCGGACGATGACCCGGCAAAATCAGTCGGTTTACCAGGCGGCGCAGTATCCGGCCCTGAGGGAATTCTATAACCGCATCGTGCAGTCGCATCGCGCCGACCTGATATTTTCCACTAACTAACCGGCGAAAACCACCTCCATGAAGTGTTTGATGTATTTTATTCCCCTGTTTTTATTGCTGCCGGAGGGACAACTCCTGGCACAGGCGCCGGGATACGGGGTGGCGCTCATACCGGCAAAGCTTAAAAGACATGCCAACGCCGTGATACGTGATGAACAGCTGAAAATTGACATCGCAAAGCCCGGTGAAGTCTGGATCACTGAACAAAAGGTCATCACGGTGCTAAACCCTAACGGGAAACAGGACGGCGCCATCCGCATATATTATAACAAAAGCAGGCCCGTTCAATCCGTCTCCGGCGCTTTGTATGACGGCGACGGAAACCTGCTGCGCAAGTTCAGGAAATCGGATTTTCAGGATGTGAGCATGATCGGGGATTTCTCCCTTTTTGACGACGATCGTATGAAAAGATTACTGCCGGCTGCGCCGGGTTATCCCTATACGGTCCGGTACCGTTACAGGCAAAAATACAAGTTCACCCTTTACCTCCCCAAATGGCTGCCGGTGAACACCGAAAATGTTTCCGTTGCGCACGCTTCCTTTCAGTTGTCCTCCCCCACGAGTATTCCTGTCCGCTACCATGGATGGAACCTCGGGGAACCGGTGATCGATTCCTCCGGGGAGAAAACGGTCATCTGCACCTGGAAGCTGCAGGACCTGGGCGCCCTGACAGATGAGCCATACAGCCCGCCTTTCTTCCGGGCGGGGGTGCCGGTGCTGATCGTGGCGCCGGAGCGGTTCGCTTATTATGGCATGAAAGGACAATTTGATGACTGGAAACAATATGGCAAATGGGTCTACGGACACCTGCTGAAAGGCCGCGACGTACTTCCCCAAGAAACAGTGTCCCTTGTACGGCAAATGACCGCGGGGGATTCCTCCGCGGTGGAAAAAGCAAAAAGGCTATACAACTATGCC
>DASULB010000196.1:0-4266 GCA_036278455.1 Chitinophagaceae bacterium
CGACTGGACAGCAAAGGTTTGAGCAAACGGGAAGCGATATTGCCCGGTCTCCAGGAATATCGACAGCTAATTGAAGAAATGAAAGTAACGTTTGATTCTGATATTTTTGGGAGAGAAAAGGATCACGGCTTTCAAAGTTCCGTTAGTCAGATCGGCAGTAGCTTTGATGGCCAGGATCTCTATCCGAGCTTAGAGGAAAAGGCAGCTACGCTGCTATATTTGATTGTAAAAAATCATTCGTTTGTCGACGGCAATAAACGCATTGGCGCCGCGTCATTTCTGCTGTTTCTCGAGAGAAATAATATGCTGAGGAGGGCGGATGGAACAACCGCAATTACCAGCGAAGCGCTCGTCAGCCTCACTTTGTTTGTGGCAGCCAGCAAGTCCCAAGAGATGAAGACAGTGAAACATTTGATTATCAGTTTTCTAAACAGAGACGTAGCAACTGCATAATTCAAGCGAACCGTCATGTTTAAAATTTTTGCTTTTCCAGTGGTCCTCCATGATGACGGAGAAAGTCATGGTGATGATCCGGGAGGCGTTTACTATTTGATATTTGTTGAATGTTGTTGAACTTCAGAACTGTCCGGAACGGTAGGATTAATGAGATTAAAAGTAATACGCTCCATTTATAGCATTGACTCTCCAACGTAAAGTGACATTGGTTCGGTCTGAGCGAAATCCTGAAGCAAATCCCGCGCTTCCTTAAAATGCAATAATAACGCCTGATATGGGAAATGAAGAAAATGGAAAATGATGGGCACCGCCGTGTAAGGGAAAATCTACAATGGACGCTGAAAAAATTTCAGGTGTTTTATCTTTCTGAAAACCGAACATTCCGGGATGCCGGTTTCTGAATGGATTGATAATCAATATGCTTATACAGGCTTTTCTCCGGGCAACGGGTGCCCGGTTCGTCAGGGGTATATAAAAAATTTCCTACATTCGTAGTTTGTTACAAAGAACTGTGGTAGGCATGCAAACTGATATTTCCAATACAATTTTTCAACAGGCGATCGCTTTTGTCACTCAAACAAATAAACCGCTCTTTCTTACCGGGAAAGCCGGTACGGGTAAAACCACTTTTCTAAAATACATCCGTGAGAATTGCTTCAAAAAACTGGCGGTGATAGCGCCGACCGGCGTAGCCGCTATCAATGCCGGCGGAGTTACCATCCATTCATTTTTTCAATTGCCTTTCGGCATGTATATTCCGACACATCCCGATATGTGGGGCGGTGTTGACAGCAATATTTACAACAAGAACCAACTCTTGGGAAAATTGCGTCTCAATGCATCCAAGCGGGAGCTCCTCCGGGAATTGGATCTGCTGATTATTGACGAAGTTTCCATGGTACGCGCCGACCTCCTGGATGCGGTGGACACGGTGCTGCGCTCTGTACGCCGTCGCCTGCATGAGCCTTTCGGAGGGGTACAAATGTTGTATATCGGCGATCTTTTTCAATTGTCCCCCATTGTGAAAGACGTGGAACGGGATCTTTTTCACAGTATTTACAACAGCCCGTTTTTCTTTGATTCCAAAGCTATCCGGGAATTGCCGCCGGTATATCTCGAACTGAAAAAGATTTACAGGCAACGTGATGCGGGCTTCATCCAGATATTGAACAACGTGCGGAACAATTGCTGCACCGAGGAAGACCTGCATCAGCTCCATGCCTATTACCGGCCCGAGTTCTCACCCTCCTCAGGAGATGGTTATATCACGCTTACCTCTCATAATTACAAAGCCGATTCTATTAACAGGGAGCAGCTGGAAAAGTTGCCCGGTAAGCCGAGCAGGTATGAGGCGGAGATCACTGGCGACTTTTCGGAACACGCTTACCCTGCCCCCCGCCAGCTGCAACTCAAAGAAGGCGCCCAGATCATGTTTATCAAAAATGACAAGGGAGAGACCCGCCGTTATTATAATGGCAAGATCGGCATCATCAAACGGATTGATGAAAAAAAATCACTTATCTATATTGCTTTTCCGGATGAGCCCGGAGCGTTGGAACTGGAGCTGGAAACCTGGAAAAATATCCGTTATAAATACGAACAGGAGAAGGACGAAATAAAGGAAGAAGAAATGGGCTCTTTCACCCAATATCCCATCAGGCTGGCCTGGGCGGTCACCATCCACAAGAGCCAGGGGCTTACTTTTGAGAAAGCCATCGTCGACGCCGGGGCCTCGTTCGCTGCTGGCCAGGTGTATGTGGCGCTTAGCAGGTTAACAAGCCTGCAGGGTTTAGTATTGCGTTCGCGCATCACGCCCAGGAATATCCTGACGGACAGCCAGGTGCAGGAATTCTCGGAACATGAGACCTCCGAAGAAGCACTGCGTGAAATGCTTCAATCGGCGCAATTGGATTTTATACGGCAATCTTTGCTGGAGACTTTCGACTGGAAAAGGCTTCTGGAGAAAATGCAACAGTTTATCACGGCCAGCAGCATAAAAAGTATCCCGGATAAGCAAAAAGAAATGGAATGGCTGAATACGGTGAAGGAAGCCCTGTTACAACAACAGGAAGTTGCTGATAAATTTAAGATGCAACTGGAAAGATTGCTGCAAGCGGGAGACGAGAAGGGTTATTTCCTTTTACACGAACGCACCGGGAAGGCGGCGGATTGGTTTATGGCCAGCCTGGAGGAAAAGTGCAATAAACCCATAGCCTCCCGTATCGAAGTATTAAAAATCAAGTCTAAAACCAAAAAATATGTAAAAGGTCTTCGCGAGTTGCTGGTCGTGTTTATGCGAAAGACCGGACAGGTCAAGCAAGCTGCGACGGTTACAGACAGCCTGCGGCAATCCCTGAGAAGCAATGACTTTATGGATCAGGCAACCGCTTTGTATCAGCCGGTTGAGATCCATCTTCCTGAAGAGCTGACACCACCGCCTGGTCCCGAAAAAGGGGCGACACGCCGCATCTCCCTGGCTTTATACAGAGCGGGCAAAAGCATTAAACAGATCGCCGCCGAACGTAACCTCAAGAGGGGAACCATCGAAGAGCATCTGATTACTTTTATTGCGAGCGGAGAAGTGGACGTCCATTCCCTGGTATCGTCTGAAAAGTTAAAGGCGATTACTTCGACGCTGGAGGCGGATCCGAACCTGAGGTCTGCCGGCATTCGGGAAAAACTGGGCCCGGATTTTTCTTATGGTGAGATCAGGGCTGTCATGTTACACTGGCAAAGGGAGCATGCAACAGCGAAATCCGCCGGATGACGGGTCGTTTAAGGCTTTTTTAGCCTGCGATGTTTAAGGAGTAAAACTAATTTTTTCTTATTTGAAATTATTTTCATACCTTAACATCATAATAACTTCAAGCCATGAAATTCCATCCATGTTTTTTAGCGCCACTGCTTCTGCTGGCAGCCTGCAAGCCATCCGGTGAAATGACCATGGGCCCGTTGAGCCTCTCTTCTTCCGCGCCCAAACAGGGAGAAACGATTGCTATTCAGTACCACGCCGACAGTAGTAAACTTGCCGGAGACAGTGATTTGAGCGGCACACTTTATTATGTGGTGAAAGGTTTTTTGAATGCCAAAGATCTCCCGTTGGCTGATTCCGGGGGTGTATGGCATGGTACTTTTGTATTGCCTGACAGTGCCGATGCATTCGCTTTGAAATTTTCGGCAGGGGACCAGACGGACAGCAACGCGGGCAAAGGGTATATCTTTCCGGCATATCAGAAGCCGGGACAGCCGGTCGCGGGTGCATTGGCTTCTGAGGCTTTATTTTATAACGGTATGGGGGCTCATTTTCTTGGGCTTAAGCCCAATCCGGATACGGTCCTGGTGTTGATCAAAAGGGACATGACCGAAAATCCCCGGATCAGCAATGACTGGCAGGGGAAGTATCTGATCGCACTCTTGGCGGCGAAGAAGGACTTGGCCTATCAGACGATACAACAACAAATAGGAAAAATGCTTGATGGTGATAGCCTGCAGGAGAATGATTACATGACGGCAATATATCTGTATGACCGCATGAAGATGACTTCCCGGGCCGACTCCCTCAGACAAGTGACCGCTCGGAAATATCCCCATGGATTCACCCAACAGCAGGATATGTTGGGTGTCCTTGTTAAGCAAAAGAATGTGGACAGCATGGTGATCTTGTATGATCGGTTTAAACAGGAATTTTCAACGAGTGATCCTTTCAGCCGGACGGGGAATATTGAATCAATGATGCTTTCACAGATTGCCAACGCTTACGCTGCTCAAAAAGAGTATGGCAAGGTAATACAATATGGTTCCCTGAATCCC
>DASULB010000197.1:0-8158 GCA_036278455.1 Chitinophagaceae bacterium
TCTCGCGGCGAGTGCGTTTAGCCCGGCCCTGGCCGGACACAACGATGCTAACCGCGGGATCAGGTCCCGGATATCGGCGGCATGGAGGATTCCTTTCCGGCTGACGGAACGATCTATCGTGCCGGGCGCCGTATGGA
This sequence comes from Chitinophagaceae bacterium, assembly GCA_036278455.1. GTDB lineage: Bacteria > Bacteroidota > Bacteroidia > Chitinophagales > Chitinophagaceae > FW021-bin31. Next base: position 138 of record DASULB010000197.1, read on the forward strand.
TACCCCTTGCCATCCATAGCCAACCCTGCAATACAAAATCGGCCAGGAGATGGGTCTTTTCCGGGGGGAATGCCCAGGGCGTTCCCTTACACTCCATCGCCAGGTTTATGTTCTCCCGAAGGAAAACGATGCCATAGGAATATATCTGCAACCGGTTGCCATGCATGTGAAAACTGTAATCAGGCTGGATGCCTTCACCGGTCGTAATTTTGATTTCATGGAGGATGGTGTCCATGCAATGCCACATCAGGGAACTGTCCCCGGTAAGCGCTCGGTAATGGAAACCCAACCCGGCACTCCATATCAGATTGGAACCCGTTCCATTGATCCGGTACTGGTCCATTTCCTGTAAGCCACGGATGCGCTGATATTTCGTGAGATGCGGACGAAGCAGGATCAGGATGTTCTGCATATCACGGGGAACCCCGATTTCATTATACCACCCGTTCGGATTGTAATAACGGTTATAAAGCCAATAGTCGAGTGCACTGTTGATGGCGCCCCGCAAGGTGTCCCGGTGGTACCAGGACGACCGCGGGTTGGCCCAGGCAACAACCATCTGTCCCACCCGCTGCAGATGCCGTATCGTTTGTCAGAAAGAACGGCTGATGTTCGTATAATCAATATCCGGCCACGCCCTATGCGCATCCAGGGTGTTCATCAGTTTTGCGGTATTACCGGGGTTTTCGGTCTGGAAAAGATATTCCCTGTACCGGTTCAATAGGGTGTCGGCCTGCCCATACAACACCTCATACACGGAAAGAAAGATTACAACTGTAAGCAGGGTTTTACGAAATACCATCCCGGCGATTATTATGGTTTAACTGCGCCATTTTGAGGACCTGCCGGGTCACCACCTCACGTTCACCATCTGAGGGCCCTTATCCCCGGAGTAACTCTCTATACTGCAATGACGCCCTTTTGCGTTTTTAATATGTCCACCTCCGTTTATCAGTAAAGTAAGTTCGTGGTATCTCAGACCTCCAGGCAGATCTCCAACGTTTATTTTTACAATAACACGTCTCCTTCTTCTTATTACGGTGTATTTTGCGGACCCGCGTGTCAGCAAATATTCATACACTTCCTGGGTGGGTGCCATCCACATGTCATCGGCCCCTTTCTGCCCATAGCATTTCGCCAGCTGATCAAAGAAGGAACTGAACTGGGGGAACACCAGGCTGATATGCCAGATGTTTTGGTTCCCCACCCCATGGGTAAAGGCGTTGATCCAGAATCTGTGGTGCTGTCTAAGCCCGGAACCTATCACTTTCAATAAGGCGGTATCCCCCACCATCCTGCCGGTGGCCAACCCCGTGTGAAGAAATTTTCTTCCCAGTTTCAAATGAGCTAAGAGCAAACCTGAATCTATCCTTTCTATATCATTGCCAAAATGTTCACATTGCACCGTTTCCATTCCCAGATCGAACGCCGCCTTTGTGTAAGGACCGTCGCTCTTGTAATCATCTTTTCCGCCGGGGATGACAAAGTCCTTCATCTTCATCTTGACATGGTCCCGGACCGCCTGGTTATTCCGGGCAACCTCCTGCCTGGCATCGACCGCTGTTCCTGTGGCATGATCATAGCTGTGGTTCAGGATGTCCCACCCCGCATGATATAAACGGTTTATTTGTGTCCAGGAAAGATAGCCGGGATCAGCGATGGTATTCTGTTGTACCACATTTCTGGCATTAATGGCGATGCCGGCCTTAAAGGACAGTGGATGGCCACAGCCATCGGTATAAAACAGCCCGGGATACTGCTTCCCATCCGCACCCTGATCATAGCCCCATTGATCCTTGTATTTGCCCGATACGCTTCCGCCGCTAAAAAAAGGAAAGGCCACCAGGTAATCACTTATCAGTCCGTCGTCCAGGGTAAAGCTAAAGGCAAAATCCTTGTTGTATTTTAAAGGGGCTGCTTTGATGGACACACTGTCCGGTGGCTGGCTTAATTTAATGACAATGGTGAGGCTGGTACCCGCATGCTGGCCGGCGGCCGTCCCGCAGAGGCCAGCAAACAGAAGAAATAACAATCCTCCGGCAAAGGAATTGATCCAATACATGAAAAGCCTTTTAGCTCACTTGAGACTTACGTCCTTATCCTTGGAAAGAAACGAAGCGTTTCCACCCAGCGTTCCTTTAGCTGCCGTCAACAATGCGTCATCCGGCACCGTATCTATAGGAACGGTACTGGATGTTGAATGATCATTATAAGCGACATTGGATGCTCTGTTGTAAACAGAAATCAGCGACCACCGCGCAGAGTCAGACAGATTGGCCGCTGAACGATGCAGCAGGTTGCTGTGAAAGAACAAGGCATCACCAGGTTCCAATGCAACATATACCAATGACATGGTTTTTAATGCCAGATCCACATAATGCTGAGAGGCACCTACCTGCTCGCCTGCAAAACCGTGTTCGACCCTTCCCATCTTATGGGATCCTCTGATCACCTGCAGGCAACCATTCTCCCTGGTCGCAGGTGTCAGGGCAACCATGACGGAAAACATCTGATCAGGGAACAGGAATTCATTCTTATACCAGTATCCATAATCCTGATGCCATTCCCAGGCTCCGCCAACCCGTGGCTCTTTTTGCATCAGTTTGGAATGAAAATGGCAAACAGGCGCATCACCGTCTAACAAGTCACGGGCGGCATTTACCATTCTTTCACTCCTGGACAATAGTCCAAAGGCATCATCACCGGGTGTGAACCACAAGGCCAGTTTGGTTTTCTTTCCTGTCTGATCATTCAGGTCATAAGAATTTTCCCGGACAGCCGCGTCATTCAGCGCAATTTCCAGCAGGCTGGAAACTTCTTTTGCAGTCAGGAAATGATTCTTTATGACGAACCCATCACGGTGGAATGATTCGATTTCGGGGTCAGTTAATTTGTAAGGCATCATCTAAAGGTTTTTAAAAGTTTTATAAAATGTGAAAGGCCATGTTGATCGTTTTGCCAGGTTGTTTCTTACGCCCCTTCCGTTCTCCGTAGCCGCAATTCTGAAACCAGTTTAAGGCATGTTGCCGATAGATGCTCTAAAGAGGGGTTCCTCAACAAAGGGCTTGATAAATACCTTTGTATTCAAAATCGTTACTGTAATAAATAGTGTCGTGGCAGGTCTCCACCCAACCTGATAATATCACCCCGCCACGGAGACCGGAGAAAACAACCCTGGAAAAATGGATCCGCTGATCCCGGCCATCCCGGGATCCTGCTCAGACAGCACCCTTCTCTATTGATGTCACCCTCTGTGTCATTTAACCTGAAAATACATCTTATTATATGAATCATACGGATTTTATTTCTTCCCCGACCAGGGATCTGATGAATGACCTTTGTCATTCGCAAAAGCAAGGCCCTTTTTTTGTCAGTATCGCCATTATAAGTCATGTTTCACGGGCTGCTCTGCACCCACTAATCATATAACTGGCCATCACTTCGGTGATCACCACCGGTAAAAAATCTGTTAAATAAAGTTAAGAGGATCCCTTTACTTTTCACGCCTTTTTACCAAAAAACCCTCAGTTTCCGCTAAAACCGACGCTGACACCTGAATCCCCAATTGCCCTGTGCTCCGTTTCCATTGACTAAAAACCTTTTCTCCGCCTTTGTCCAGCCGGATAATCCCGGCCGGTCTCGTCGCATAAGGCAACCAAAGCATGCCGCATCAAAAGGAATTATCGCCGCATGGCAGCAGAGAAAACAGCTTTATTATCAAGTGCCCAACGGCCCTTCCAACGCAATTGACGAAGCATCGTTACTTTTGCCGCTCCCGGATGATGCGGAACAGGAACGCATTGAAGTTATCTATTTCTGCAAGGAGGACTCTGCCCACCCAGATCTTCATCAATACATCCATGACTATTTCTTCTGCCACTTTCTTTGACCGGATCACATCAGGAAGATAAGCGTATAAACGCTTCCTGTAGAAATCAAAGATTGATTTAGACGCTCTTTCATCTCTCAGCTATCTGCATTAATAGTGTTCTGGCAGCCAGTTCAGGATGCATAGGCAGCGGTTTGCGTTTTCACGGACATCCATAAAGCAACTACAAATAGATCACTGTCAGTCAGATCGTAAGCAACAGGTGCTTATCCACTCATGCAGGCGCCGCACTCCCCTAAAGATAAAAAAACGGGTATCTCTCAAAATAATTCACACCGCAGAAATGACGCGCTATCCTTGTATCATGGCCGTCGCCGCCGTCCCTCCTTTCTATTTCCATCCAAAAAAGTATCTTCGTACAAACAACAGCCGGCATGAATATCCTGATCCGTATCCTGGTGACCTCCCTGGCCGCGTTCGCCGCAGCCTGGCTGGCGCCCGGTGTCCATATAGACCAATATTCCACCGCCATTGTTTTCGCTTTGATACTGGGGTTGCTGAATTTCATCGTCAAACCCATTCTGGTAATCCTGACCCTGCCGATCACGATCTTCACCCTTGGATTATTCCTGCTCGTCATTAACGCCATTATTATTCTGATCGCCGCACATTTTATCGGTGGTTTGCATGTGAGCGGATTCTGGGCAGCGCTTTTATTCAGTATCTTGCTGTCCATCTTCACCGCTGTGTTACACAGGCTGGGAACAATAGAAAAAAAATGAGAGACGCAAGCCGGAGAGCGGGACAGCAACGGGACATTGCCCGGAAAACTTCCCGTCTTTTGATTAGGTGGCTTCTGATAATATAACACCATGCAATTCAACACAGAACAGTTAAGCGACGAAGCGTTAAGGGCGATTTACAGCGCGTTATTATACCCCCGGCTGATCGAGGAGAAAATGCTGCTGTTGCTGCGCCAGGGCAGGATCACAAAATGGTTCAGCGGCATCGGACAGGAAGCCATTTCAGTGGGCGGCACCACCGCCATGCAAACCGACGAATGGATACTCCCCATGCACCGCAATCTCGGGGTCTTCACCACCCGCGATATGCCCCTGGACAAACTTTTCCTGCAATGGGAGGGCCGCCAGGAGGGATACAGCAAAGGACGCGAACGATCCTTCCATTTTGGCAACAGGGAGCACCATATCTGTGGCATGATCTCTCACTTAGGTCCCCAGCTGTCCATCGCGGATGGCATTGCCCTGGCCCATAAATTAAAAAAGGAACAAAAAGCTACCCTGGTTTTCACCGGTGAAGGCGGCACCAGCGAAGGCGAATTCCATGAAGCATTGAATGTAGCTGCGGTATGGGACCTGCCGGTGATCTTTTTAATCGAAAACAACGGGTATGGGTTGAGCACCCCGGCCAGCGAACAATACCGTTGCGCCAGGCTCTCCGACCGGGCCGCGGGTTACGGCATGGAAGGCATGACCATTGACGGCAACAATGTCCTGGAAGTATATCACACGGTTCAAAAGGCGCGCAAAAGGGCTGTAGCCGAGCAAAAACCATTTCTGATCGAATGCATGACCTTTCGCATGCGCGGGCATGAGGAGGCCAGTGGTACCAAATACATCCCGCCCGAACTTTTTGAACAGTGGGGGGAAAAAGATCCTCTCCGCAATTTTGAAGCATTCCTGGTGAATGAACTGGTGCTCTCCGCCGGTGAAATAGCCGAAACGAGGCGGGCGCTCAAAGAAAAGATTGACCATGCCCTGAAGCCCGGTCTGTCCGGGGCCGCCTTCCGGCCCGACACCAAAGCGGAGTTGCAGGATGTGTACAGGCGGTCAGACCATTCCGCCTCCAGCGAACAGCCTCCGGGGCCGGTCTCCGATACGCGTTTCATTGGCGCGGTCTCGGCGGCTTTGCGGCAGGCCATGGAAAAACATGAAAACCTGATCCTGATGGGGCAGGACATTGCCGAATATGGAGGCGCCTTCAAGATCACCGAAGGTTTTATGGAGCAATTCGGCAAGCAGCGTGTACGAAACACCCCATTGTGTGAAAGCGCCATCATCGGCGCGGCGCTGGGACTTTCCCTGGAAGGTTATAAGAGCGTGGTGGAGATGCAGTTCGCGGATTTTGTCACCTGCGGTTTCAACCAGATCATCAATAACCTGGCAAAGATCCATTACCGTTGGGGACAAAACGCCGAGGTGGTCATCCGCATGCCGACGGGCGCCGGCGTAAACGCCGGCCCTTTTCATTCCCAAAGCAACGAAGCATGGTTTGTGCACACGCCCGGATTAAAAGTTGTTTATCCCTCCAACCCCTATGACGCCAAAGGATTGCTGCTGGCGGCCATCGAGGATCCCAACCCGGTGATGTATTTTGAACACAAGGCTCTGTACCGGAGCCTCGCGGCAAAAATCCCCGACGTGTATTATACCGTCGAGATCGGCAAAGCCCGCCGGGTGCTCACCGGTGATGAAGTAAGCATCATCACCTATGGTATGGCGGTCGGTTGGGCGCTTCATTATGCGGAAACCCATCGGGGTGTTTCTATTGATCTGCTGGACCTCAGAACTTTGTCGCCGCTGGATTATAACAGCATTTACCAAACCGTTAAAAAAACCGGTAAGGTACTGGTATTGCACGAGGACACGCTGACCGGTGGTATCGGCGGCGAGATAGCCGCCTGGATCAGTGAGCACGCTTTTCAGTGGCTGGATGCCCCGGTGATGCGTTGCGCCAGCCTGGACACACCGGTGCCTTTCGCCAAAGCGCTGGAGCAAAATTTCCTGGCGGAAAACCGGCTTGAAGAAATCATGGAACAACTGCTGCGTTACTGACAATGCCTAATTGGCCAGGCGGGAGACGCAATCCTGCTTTTACACCAGCACGCTGTCCCCGCATTTCAATTCAGCCAGATAACCCTTCATATAATTTCTCCCTTTGGCCAGCATCGCTTTCATTTGTGCGGGATCGAACTCCAGGCCGCCCGGACCGCCGCCGAGTGGTGCTTCGGGCCGTAATATATGCAGCCGGACCGCCGCTTTGTGCGCAAAAGGGCTTACCTGATGGTCAAAGAAGTCATCGATCTTCTCTTCGCTAATGCCCGCCTGGCGCATCCGTTGCTGTACGTTGGTAATATACTGAACGCCGCTGTTAAAGAGTTGCGGGATATAAACATTTTCATCCCGCACCCCCGATACAAAAATGTCCAGGGCGCGGACAAGTATGGGAAATACTTTGTTATAGTTAATGTCTTCGGGAGGGTTGTCGGCGCAGGATAATATCACGGCGAAAATTTCATCGGCCCCCAGTTCAACGGCCAGCTGAATCCCCGCATACTGCCTCATGCCTCCATCCACATATTGCCTGATGGGTGTCGCATGCGGCCTGATCTCCACCGGTGGCATGAATACCGGCTGGCTGGCAGAAGCCAGCACCGCCCGGCGAAACATGGCGCCATCCTCTATTAATTCGATCGTAAAATCTGAAGCCGGGGGCGGCTTTTTATTAGAAAAATAAACGGCTTTCCCCGTCTGCAGGCACGTCGTAGCCAGGTAAACTGCCGCTTTCTGTTTGCGGAGCGCGTTAAACGAATCATCAGTATAGTGTTTGTCGATCAGGTTGATCAACGGTTTCACACTAAAGAGGCTGTCATTGTTAAAAAAGAACCGGCTGGTATAACTGAATTTGGTAATGACCCCATCGGTAGTGACTGAATGATACACGTCTTCCAGGGCTTTCATATCGCTCTGCGCGGCAAAGGGCACGATCAGGGAGCCCGCGCTGGTACCCACCAGAATATCAAAATGAAACCCGGGAAACCGTTCCAAAAGGCTCTCAAGCACTCCCACGGCGAAGGCACCCTTGGAGCCGCCACCACTCACTACCAACGCAACTTTTGACATGGTAAAATCATTTAATCATATAACGCAATAAGTTTCTTTTACAACTACTGCCTCCTGTTAAAACGCCCACCCCGGCAGGTCCCGTTTCCCCGACGGACCCGCTTCACCCGATACCGGCACGTGCCTTTCCGGACATCTCTTTTCAGAGAACACGAGACCAGTAGAAGCCAATCTTAAAGGGAACACAAAAAGGGAACACAAAAGATAATCTGATGACCGGATAATCAATCTTATGACAAAAATCTTATGATGCCGGAAGTGCTGTCTCT
>DASULB010000198.1:0-15902 GCA_036278455.1 Chitinophagaceae bacterium
TGCTGAATAGCCTGATAGCCGAAGGCGCTGCTCCTGTGGGAAACGAGGTAGGGAACATTGCCGGTGGGGGAACCGACTGGCAATCTGAAATATTCCAAAAGAACGCTGTGGTGCAGAGCCACAATCTTTCCCTCACAGGGGGGAACAACAAGACCAATTATTTTGTTTCCCTGAATTATTTTGATCAAAACGGTACAGTCAAGAGTTCCGAATTCCGGAGGTATAGTGCAAGGGTTAATCTCCATATACAGGCGACAGAGAACCTGGAATTCGGGCTTAACCTGAATACCAGCTACAGCATGAATGACTATGCTCCGGTTGGTTTTGGCATCAATGGGGAAGCAGGCACCATTTACAATGCACTGAATTTTGATCCGACCTTACCTGTAAGGGACACCGCAGGAGCCTATACAATCTCCCCCTTTCTTGATCTTGACAACCCTTTGGCCGAGATTTACGGAAAAAATGCCAAGGCCCAGACTTTTCGAACTTATGGAACGATCTATGGGAAATATACCATCCTTCCCGGTCTGTTCGCAAAATTGAATCTGGGAGGAGATGTGCTGAATGAACGAAAAGACGTATATGTTAACCGGCTGACCAAACACGGCGCTCCAGCCGGAGGTATAGCGACTATCCTTGAAGCGCAAAAAAGTAATTACCTGGTTGAGGCAACGCTGACTTACGACCGATCTTTTGGAAGCCAGCATCTCAATGTCGTTTTGGGGACGACAACGCAAAGATTTGTGACCCAGAGCACCAACATGGGCGCCAGTGGGTTTCCTGCAGATGCCACGACCACGAACAGCATTGGGCTCGGGAACCAGGCTACCTATACCTTGGGTAGCGGCAAGGCATCCAATCGTTTGTTATCTTACCTGGGTCGGGTGAATTACAATATTCAAGGCAAGTACCTTTTAACCGGTTCATTCAGGATCGATGGATCTTCCCGGTTCGGCATCAATAACCGGTTCGGTTATTTCCCGTCTTTTGCTGCTGCCTGGAAGATAAATGAAGAGCATTTTATGCAGGGCGTCTCAGCGGTCAGCACCTTGAAGCTAAGAGCGAGCTGGGGGCAAACAGGGAACCAGGCTATTGGCGATTATGCGGCGTTGACTACCTTTTCTTCCGGTCCCATTGCCATATTGGACGACAAGCCGGTATCTTCCACCGTACCTGCCAGGCTCCCTAATCCCGACCTGAAGTGGGAAACCACAGCACAGACGGATATAGGACTGGATTTCGGCTTTTTTGATCAAAGAATAGCAGGGAGCATCGATTACTACAGCAAGAGAACCTATGACATGCTGCTGGCTTTGCCTGTGCCAACTTCAACCGGCTTTTCTTCCAAGCTTTCCAATGTGGGAAGCATCCGGAACACAGGCTGGGAGTTTACCTTAAATACGCAGAACCTGACAGGGCCTTTTAGCTGGAGCAGCAACGTGAGTCTGTCGACCATAAAGAACAAGGTACTGGACCTCGGAGGCATTCCCCAGATCATCACAGGGGCGGCAGGACAGACCTCACAGATATTTCTGACAAAGCCGGGCCTGTCGCTCTACTCATTCTATGGCTACAAGATCATCGGGGTCTGGCAAAAGGGTGATGACTTTTCCAAAACAAAGGACAATGTTCAGCCCGGCGACCTGAAATATGCCGATGTCAATGGTGATGGCACGGTTAACGGGGATGATCGCGTGCAACTGGGTAATTCTTTCCCGAAATTCACGTGGTCTTTCGGAAACTCCTTCTCCTATAAGCGATTTCAGTTGGACATCTTCCTTGAAGGGAGCCAGGGGGTGAAAATGCTCAACAATAACCTGGTGGATGCCTATTTTCCGGTACAGTTCAGAAGAAACAGATTTGCCGAGCCTTATTTGAACAGGTGGACCCCCGATCATCCTTCAAACAAATACCCGTCGTTTGTCAATCCGACAGGACAGGGTAACAAGCTCGTAAATTCCTACACGGTCGAAGATGCGTCTTATGCAAGGATAAAGACCGTTACCCTTGGCTATCATTTTAATATCCGCAACAGCTTTATTCAGAGCGCAAGGGTTTATGTCACCGGTGAGAACTTAATCCTGCTGACGGGATACGATGGTTACGATCCTGCCGTAAACCCAAACGGGAATGCGTTCCGGCGAATCGATTTTAACGCCTATCCGGTCGCAAGGACCTTTATACTCGGACTCTCGGTTAACTTTTAAAAGAACAAACCATGAAATATTTTCAATATATTTTATTCATTGCTCTTCTGATGTCTCTTTTCGCCATGGAATCCTGCAAAAAGATGCTGGATGAACCGGTTTATTCTCAACTTGCTCCTGGCAATTTTCTCACCACCCGGGATGGCATCGAGTCTGTATTGAATGCCGCCTTTTCAGAGGCCTATTTTAGCGGAGGCTTCGAACACGGTGTGAGAAACTTCGGCAATCAGTGTACCGATATTGAATGGGAAACAGGCGGCGGTGAAAACAGGGGAGCTGTGCAAATGATAAATTTTACCTGGGACGCTTCTCTCGCCGAATTTGAGGTTTATTGGGAAAGAGAGTACCGGGCTATAAGGAATGCCAACGAAGTGCTGGATCATGTAGGGAATGTGACCTCCATGACTGATCAAGAGAAAACGCTTTGCAGCGCAGAGGCCAGGTTTGTACGGGCGCTTAGCTACGCACATCTGTATGATTGGTTTGGACCGGTTCCACTCAGGTCAAGTGAGGCGGATACCCTCGAGCTTAGCCGGGCCACGAAGGATGAGGTGCAATCCTTTATCGCTTCTGAATTGCTCGCGATCATTCCCGAATTGCCGGATCCGGGCAAAGAGGCGAATTACGGCCGTCCGAACAAGGGAGCAGCAATGGCTTTGCTTTGTAAATTCTACCTCAACACAAAGCAATGGCAGAAATGCGCGGACATGGCGCAAAAGATCATTGGACTGAATGACTATAAGCTTTACCCGGAGTATGCGGACTTGTTTAAAGTGGAAAACGAACGGAACAAGGAATTTATCCTCGTCGATCCTCAGATTCCCAACGGATCAGGCAACTGGTATATCAACGGAGCCTTTCCTCCAGGCTTTTACAAGGATCCCGTTTCTGGGCTGACCATGCAGAGTAACTGGAATAACTGGGCTGCCCAGTACAGGCTTTATGACGCTTTTTATAACTCGTTCGGGCCTGGTGACAAGCGAAAGAGTCTGATTATATCAAGATATATCAATAAGGCTGGCGACACGGTTTCTTTGCTGAACAGTAATGATACGCGGTCCTTCAAGTATTGGCCCGATCCAAACGCTATCAGCAACAACCACGGAAATGACGTGCCGGAGATCCGCTTTGCGGACATATTGCTTTCAAGGGCGGAAGCGCTGAATGAAATAGAAGGTCCGAATCAGGAGTCCATAGATCTTATCAATGAGGTAAGGGAGCGGGCGGGTTTGAGCGACCTGCTCCTGTCGGATTTTACTTCCAAAGATATGCTCAGGAATCATTTGCTGAAGGAACGCGGCTGGGAGTTCTATAATGAAAGGGCAATCAGGAGGCAGGATCAGATCAGGATGGGTACCTTCATATCCTCTGCTATAGCAAGGGGGCACGCGAATGCGAAACCATACATGGTATTATTCCCCATTCCCCAGCAATCCATGGATTCAAACCCCAAGCTTGTACAGAATAGCGGCTATTAATTTTATTCCGTTGATCATTAAGAGAGGAGGATCTATGTCATTTTTATCAAAAAGGTGGGTGCCCTTTTTTGTCCTTGGCTACCTGTTTGCTGTGTCCGTCGGTTGCACGTCCGGTACCTCGGCGGGGAGAGAAACGCATCATGAGGGTCCGGCTGTCACTGTTCATGACAAAGGCCATTATCCGTTTTTGGGTGTTAACTTCAATGAGCATAGCGACAGTATTAATTTTAGGGATCTGGCCAGGATACACACCAAATGGGCGCGTGCCTTCATTGAGTTTTTCAGGCTCTATCCGGATACAGTTGCACTTATGCACGACGCGAGGGTGAACGGGTACTGCCGCTTGAGGGACAGTGGTTACCACACCATTCTCAACATTAAATGGAATTTTCACGACAGGGATTTCCCCCGGCCTGGCAGCAGCGAAATGAAAAGGTATGAAGCGTATTTATCGAAGCTGCTAGACAGGGTCTGGTCCAAGACCGATATCGTCGTGGTGGGCAACGAACCTTTCATTGAAACCAAGGCATCGCAGTCCGGAGCGCCGCTGGTCGCCTTCTATAAAGCAGTATCCCGGTTTATCAACAGGTATGAGCAAAGCGGGTCCCGACGGCAGATACCGTTGTTTATGGGAGCGTTCAATAACCTTTACCTCAAAGACTGGAGGACGCCGGCCGTTCGCACCTTATTACGCTTTGCCAGGGAGACACCCTGGATCGCAGGAGTGGACATTCACGTCCATCACGGTAACATGGACCAGATGAGAAGTTCGCTGGATTACGTGAAGGCCGCGATAAGAGATAGCCAACGAATTCTGATTACAGAGTTTTCCCTTGTAAAGTATTTCCAGACCAAAATGAATCATTCGATTCCCGCCGCCTTCGCCGGGCGGTATGGATTCCCGGGAGATACAAAGAATTATGCCTTTATCAACGACGCTATCCATCACCCAGTACCCCGAAATGAATGGGTGGATTTCCTGAAAAACAGCGATTGGTTTGAAGCCCACAAAGGGTATTTGCATACTTGTTACCGGATGTTCAAAACCTGCAAAAAGGTAATGGTGGCTACCTATTGTATGCGGCAGCAATGGCGGTCAGGCCGGAATTTTACCCTGCGCCAGAAGCCTTGGATACTGAATGGGATCATGGCCCCCGTGACCGTCCGGCCCGATTCCAGCGGCCAAACCCCCTTTAATTATGCCTGGTGCCGCGATTTTCTTGCCATCCAGGAAGGGAAATTTGATTGAATGAACTAAAAAATAAAAACAGAGGTATGGCATCAAATATCAGGAAGAATCTGACGGCAGCAATTTTTTGGATTGCCGTCCTGACAAACATTGCCGGCTGCATCAAGGACACCAGCATAAGTAGTTCCGGTAAGGATAATGGCAAGGGAATCTGTTCCGTCGCCGGTTCTTCGTTTATCACGGATCCAGGCCGGATGACCGATAGCCTTATCGGAGGAAGGCCGCGGTTGGGAGTGAATTACAACGGCCAGTTTGATTTTGTTGATTTTGAGGATCTCGGGCGTACAGAGACGCGATGGGTCCGTGGATTCATCGATTTCTTTCAGTTCTATGATAAGCCCTCGCTACTGCAAAGCGATCCCCGCATACTCAACTATCTCCGGTTAAAGGACCATGGTTACAAAACCATCCTGAATATTAAATGGAATTTTAGCCAAAGAAATTTTCCCGATACGGCAGGGCCGGAAATGAGACGGTATACGGCTTTTTTGACCACCTTGCTGAACCGCGTCTGGTCTGAGACGGACCTGATTGTCGTTGGTAATGAACCTTTCATTGAGTCGAAGGTCACCAACAGGGGGGACTCGCTTGTGCAGTTTTACGAGAAGGTGGCCCATGACGTAGAGAATTTTGAGACGCACAGGAAGCATTTGGAAAGGAAGCCGATTTTTATCGGGGCGTTTAACAACTTATATCTGAGTTCGTGGCAGACGAATAGCGTGGAGAAGCTACTTGCCTTTGCGAAGTCCGATCCGTGGATCGGCGGTGTGGATTTACACATCCATCACAACGGGATCAACCAGTTGAAAGTTGCCATGAATGCGGTGAAAGATCAGATCCGTGCAGACCAGAAAATCATCGTCACTGAGTTCTCCCTTGTAAAATATTTTAAGGCCCAGCTGGATCTGGCGATACCGAAGGAATTTGCAGACGCATATCATTACGGGGAGGCCATGAAAAACTACCAGTATATCGACCGCGCCTTAAAAGATCCCGTGTCTCAGAAGGAATGGGAGGACTTCCTCAGCAGCAGCTCCTGGTTTGAGACGAGAAAGCACTATCTCAGGAATGCTTTCGATCTATTGAAAACCTATCCCAGATTTGCGATCGCCACCTATGCCATGAGACAAAGCTTTCCTCCCGGTCAGAACTTTACCGCCGGTACCATGCCCTGGATTTTGAACGCGCTGTATGCCAATAGGACCGTCAGGATGGATCCCGGAAGCCCAACGCCATTCAATTATGCATGGATAAATGATTTTGTAGCTATCCAGGATCAATGAACAAGCGTTCAGAAAGGAATTGGGAGGTTAGGGTCCCGGATAGGCATACAATATTCACTCAGTTAGTTCAACAAACAGAAATATGAAGAAGCTTTTAATGACCGCCATTAGTATGATCATTCTTTTTGGTTGCGCGGACAAACGTATGGCAGCCGACCAAAAACCAAACATCGTGTTCATCTATACCGACGACCTCGGCTATGGCGACGTGGGCTGTTACGGCGCCATCGGCGTGAAAACGCCAAACGTCGATGCGCTTGCCAAAGGAGGCATGCGGTTCACCGACAGCCATAGCAGTGCTTCCACCTGCACCCCCTCGCGGTATGCCGTCCTTACGGGTAGCTATGCTTTCCGCAATAATGCCGCCATCCTCCCCGGGAGCGCTCCTTTGCTCATCCGTCCGGGGACACCGACCTTGCCAGGCATGTTGCAGAAGGAAGGGTACAAGACGGCCGTGATCGGGAAGTGGCACCTGGGGCTCGGAAACGGCAGCCCTCAGTGGAATGGCGAGCTCAAACCGGGACCTCTGGAGGTCGGCTTTGATTATTCTTTCATCGTACCTGCTACCCTCGACCGGGTCCCGACGGTGTTTGTGGAGAACCACCGCGTCGTCCACCTGGATGCCGCCGATCCGCTGGCGATCAACTATCAGCAGAAGATAGGCGATTTGCCGACAGGGCTGCAGGACCCGCAGATGCTGAAAATGAAAGCAGACTCCCAACATAGCGGCACCATTGTCGACAGCATCAGCCGGATCGGCTTCATGGCGGGCGGCAGGTCGGCTTGGTGGACGGACGAAGACATCGCGGGCACTCTCATCGGTAAGGTAAGAGACTTTATCGCCAAAAACCACCGTCATCCATTTTTCCTCTATTTCGCCGTTACCGACATCCATGTGCCGCGTGCTCCCAACGCCCGCTTCGTAGGCAAGAGTACCATGGGGCCCAGGGGAGACGCCATCGCGGAGATGGACTGGTCCACCGGACAAGTGATGAAAATTTTAAAAAAATACGGGTTGACGGATAACACGCTGGTCATCTTTTCAAGTGACAACGGTCCTGTGCTGGATGATGGCTACGCGGACAAAGCCGCACAGCTGGTAGGGAATGACCGGCCCTGGGGCCCTTTCAGCGGCGGTAAATACAGCGCGTTGGAGGCAGGCACGCGCATGCCCACGATCGTCTATTGGCCGGAGAAGGTGAAGCCGGGGATGAGTAACGCCTTATTCAGCCAGGTAGACTTATATGCATCAATGGCAGCCCTGGTAGGACATGAACTACAGCCGGACGAGGCGCCGGACAGCTATGACATGCTGGATGTGTTGCTCGGTAAATCAAAAAAAGGGCGGACCAATATGCTGGAGGAAGCCTATACATTGGCCCTGCGCTCGGGAGACTGGAAATATATTGCGCCGCAGACCAAACCTACGCCCGGGTGGATGAAGAACAAGGACATAGCAACCGGCCTGGAACCCTATCCGCAACTCTACGATCTGAAAACGGATACCGCCGAAAAAAGGAACGTGGCCAAAAGGTATCCCGATCAGGCAGCCACCATGCAAAAAACGCTGGAGAAAATCCAGCAGGAAAAGGGATCCCGCCCGGGGTATCAAGGTTCATGAGAACAGCAGAGCGGAGATAGTCTCCGATGGGCTCACTGCCCGTGAACCCGTGCAGCCGCTATCATGTGTATGTTCGTTTCAAAAAAATAACCCATGAAAAGAAGAAGCTTCTTTAAGAAAACGATCCTTACCCGGAACAGTGTACTTATGTTTATTTTGATGCTTGGCATTGGGACCCATGAAAGGACTTATGCGCAAAGTAAGCAGAAGGGTTATCCGACTTATACCAATCCGGTGTTGAATGTTGTATTTGCCGACCCCTCAGTGATAAAGGCTCCAGATGGATGGTTCTATGCTTATGCCACACGTACCTGGCATAAAGAAGAAAAGATGATACACCTGCAAATAGCCAAATCAAAAGACCTGGTTCGCTGGCAGTATTTAAAAGACGGAATGCCGGTTGTCCCGTCATGGGCGGATAGTACACATCAATTCTGGGCGCCCGATATTCATTATGATAAAGAAACAAAAACCTACTATCTCTATTTTGCTTCCGCACACAACGGAGGGAATCGCCATTGTATAGGTGTGGCCACCTCCAAGTCGCCGGCCGGTCCCTTTAAAGACATCGGTCATCCACTAGTTTGTGGTACTGCATTTTCGCATATAGATCCGATGGTATTTGAGGATCCTAAAACAGGTAAGCGTGACATCCTGTGGGGTTCAGATCATTATCCCATACAAATTCAACAGATGGAAGGATGGACAAGCCTTGCTCCCCGTACCAAACCGCATAATCTGCTTCTGCCAACGAAGGACAAAGGAAATTATAACAGTATGTTGGAAGGTCCCTGGATGATCTATCACCATGACTATTATTATTTATTTACGTCGGGAGATAATTGTTGTGGTGTGCATGCTCATTATGCGGTGATGGTGGCCCGGTCAAAATATCTGATGGGCCCGTATGAAATGTTTAAAGGAGTGGATGGTTCAGGCAATGGCGTTATCCTGGAAGAGAACGGCCATTGGATTGCGCCAGGACACAATGCCATTATTACCACCGATCACGGCAAACAATACTGGACTTTATATCATGCCGTAAATCCAGCTAGGCGATTTCAGAGTAGAGCGAGCCCGGTAGGTATGAAATTCGATAGGCGGGTGATGCTGCTGGACAGGATAGTATTTAAGAACGGATGGCCACGAGTTAAAAATAACAGTCCATCGTTTACGCCTCAGGAAGCACCGGTAGTAATTAATAATTAAAGGGAGATAAAATAAAAACAGTACGGCATGCAAAGACGAAATTTTTTTAAAACCTCTGCCCTGGCGGGGCTGGGAATAGCGGGGACATCGCCACTTCTTAGTGCATTTACCTCCCAAACGAAACAGCTGACTTTAGGAGGCATTAAAGTTGTCAGGCCGCAAATCATGGCTCCCAGAGGAGCCATATACATTCCTGCAAGAGCCTTTAATACCTGGCAACAATGGAAGGATTATAGTCAGGAAGAAACAGAACGGGATTTCGGCTATGCGGCAAGTATAAATCTGAATTGCCTGCGTATATGGATGAGCTATGATTACTGGGTGGCCGATCCAAAACGTCATGAAAAGTATTTGGAACATATGCTTGGAGTAGCCGATAAAAAAAGAATAAAGGTACTGCTGGCTCTTTTCGATTCTTGTGGAGTTGAAAATACCAAAGCGGCAAGAGAAGATCGCAATCCCAGGACCGCAGTAGCCGTGAAAACGCCGTCGACCTCAATAAGTAGCAATGAAAAGAGATGGAACGAGCCCGAAGAGATGGTGAATCGTGTGATGGATATTTATAGGAACGACGAACGGCTGCTTGCTATAGAATTGGTAAATGAACCGGGCTTTGCTGAGGATAGAATTGCTATGACGCGTTTTCTATTTAAAGCCGCGAAGGCAAGGCAAGGTAATGTACCTCTTACTGTCGGATCTCTGAGGGGGATGCAGAATTGGGGGAATTTTATGGACCTGGGCATTGATATATTACAATACCATGATAATTATCCGGTTCGTCTGAAGGGGTTTGAAAGTGAACTTAGTATGGCCGGGCGGGTGGCGAAGATCCTTGAGGTGCCGATGTGGATTACGGAGTGGGAACGCTTGCGTCCCAGTGGTAGCGGATGGAATGGGAAGGCTTCCGGAGCGGAATTAGGACCGGATTATGCGAGTCTGGCGCCAGCAGTACATCAATCGGGTATAGGGAATTGTTTTTGGTCTCTTATGCTCAAACCCGCATATCTTGCTCCTCAGCGGCGTATCGGAGGTTTTAACGGCCTGTTTCACGAAGATGGATCCGTATATAGCCTGGCTGATGCGCGTGCCATATCGGGGAACCCAGACTTTAGTGCGATAGAAAAGAAAAAGCAACCGGATTTGTGGAAATAAAATAGTTACAGCATTCGATGAGTATGAGATTCTTATTGCTGTCATATAAAGACAGGATATATAAACGTTGGCATAAAACTTAATCTAAAATTACTGACGATGACCTATAGGAATTACAAAGAGCACGGATTGGGCCCTAGGTTATATAAGGCGGAGTCGAAGCAAGAATTACGGTGACCGGGGCTTTTTATGACTCCTCTATCAGTCAGATAAAGACAGAGATGGATTATATGAACGGTAAGATTAGAAATGATCAGAGAATATTGATTGCTGGATCTTCTCTCGTAAAATATTTTGGCTCTAAGCTTCGCCTGCCTATCCCTATGGCATTTGCCAACGACTATGGTTATGACACCCAGATGGAGAATTATCAGTATATAAAGCATTAGAGAATTCTGTCGAGCAAGGGGAATGGAATGATTTTCTAAAAAGCAGTGTATGGTTTGAAAGCCATAAGGAATACCTGTCCAATGCATCTAATATATTTAAGAAGTACTACAAGGTGGCCGTAGCCACGTATGGTATCAGACAAAGCTATCCTCCCCGAAGGGATTTTACAGTTAATACGATGCCGTGGATCTCCATTCAATGTATGCGAACAGAACGGTCAAACCCGACGCCAGTGGCTTGTCCCCTTTAATTATGGATGGATAGATGACTTTCCTCGGATTCAAGATCAATAATTACCCGATGCTGACAGGTTGTTTGTTGTGTGTAATAATCGGTGGTCATTTAAAAGATGAAAATGATGAGCGAAGCCAAATATTATATAAGAATAGTAATAGTCCTTTATCTATTTTTATTTCTTTGTTGTTCCAAACGAGATTTTCATGGAATGTTATCGCTTTTTTAAAAATAGATCTTAAACATTCGAAGACCGACGGAAAGTTTACTTAGTTTTAGACTTTGTAAAACGATCAGAAGGTAATTCTGAAGGCTTTACAGTCTAGTGTACAAGATCGTCAAGTATTATAAAAAGATAAAAATGCATACGCTTTTTAAAAAATTGGGGAGTTTACTGACTGCGGCAGTCATGTTAATTGGCCTGCTCATTATGGGTTTTTCTTTTAATGTTTACGCTCAGCGTAACCCCTATCCTCAATACAGGCCGGGATATCGGACACATTTGGATTTTGATACCGCCCGCAATACGCCCAATATTATTATCATATTGACGGATGATATGGGGTATTCGGATTTATCCTGTGATGGTGGCCGGTATTCTACTCCCAATATAGACCGATTGGCAAAGGAAGGGACGCTTTTTACCCATTATTATAGTGCGGCGCCTATTTGCTCTCCGGCAAGGGTATCTCTGCTGACAGGCATGGAACCTTCAAAATGGAACATAACGACCTTTGAACAAACAACGCAGGGAAACAAGGCTGCTGACCAGGCACCCTATCTGGATCCGATTGCGCCGAGTTTAGCCCGCACGCTGAAAGATGTGGGATATGTCACAGGGCATTTTGGCAAATGGCATATGGGCGGTGGCCGCGATGTGTATTTTGCACCCCCCTTTTCAGCTTATGGGTTTGATGAACATTCAAGCACGTATGAAAGCCCTGACCCGGATCCGTTATTAACGGCAACGAACTGGATATGGTCTCCAAAGGACAGCATTAAAAGGTGGGAAAGAACCGCCTACTTTGTCGACAAGACGCTGGATTTTTTAAAGCGCCATAAAGGGAAGCCCTGTTTCGTTGATCTTTGGCCAGACGACATGCATACGCCCTGGGTGCCGAACAAGGAAGCACAAGACCAATTTCCCAAAGGCGCAAACAGTGAAGCAAATTTCAAGTTGGTATTAAAAGAATATGACCGACAGATTGGCCGGTTGTTGGGTGGATTAAGAAAGCTGGGGATTGCAAATAATACGATCGTTATCTTTACCAGTGATAACGGACCTTTGCCTACTTTCGATGGCAGGCGTTCCGGCGGCAAGAGAGGGTCTAAATTGTCCTTGTACGAGGGAGGAACCAATTTGCCTTTTATCGTTCGCTGGCCAGGTCATGTTGCTGCAGGTAAGGTAGATACGACCTCTGTTATTTCCAGCCTGGATATATTTCCAACACTGGCGTCAATCGTTGGGATCAGTATGCCGACCAGGTTTTCGTTTGACGGGATAGACAGAAAAGAGGTCTGGCTTGACCATCCATCTTCCGAAAGAGGGAAGACAATGTACTGGGATTATGGTAGTCATGGGAAAGAATCGGCCTTTCATTATCCCCGAGGTCGGGATCACAGTCCCAATTTGGCTATTCGTCAAGGTCAATGGAAGTTGTTGATCAATTATGATGGTAGCGGCATGGAATTGTATAATATTGTACGGGATCCAAAAGAAACGAATAATCTGGTGGGAATCCATAAAGATATCGCAGAGAGGCTGGAGAAGCAATTGATATTGTGGCGTAACAATCAACCAAAGCTTAAAGATGACAAATACAGAAGATGAAACAGCGTATGACAGATCATTAGTGAAGGCCTTCAGGACTTCACACATCAACGGTTTCACGTCAATCCCTCCTTCAGTCGGAACTGCGTGAAGCGCCAGGCGTTGCGCGACATTTTTCCGAAACACGATGAGACAATGAATAATCTTTTGAATTATATCCATTCGTTAACCTCTTTTTCCGATGAAAGTTGGAAATTGCTTCAGCCGGCACTGACACAAAAAAAGTTTAACAAGAATGAGTTGCTTTTAAAGCAAGGGCAAATTTGCGATTCATTATTTTACATTGATAAGGGATATTGCAAAAGCTATTACGACATAGATGGAATCGTGAAAAACACAGGTTTTTATTTTGAAAACGAAATAGCCACAAATGTTCGTAGCTTTGGAAGTGGTCAAAGGTCTGAATTTAATATAATAGCTTGCGAACAATTAACAACCGTAGTTTTTGACAAAGAGGACTTGTTTAAAATTTCAAAACAGGTTATTGAAGTGGAGACACTTGGAAGGAACTGTATTCGTTTATTCGCCACAAAACAGGAAGAATTTTCAAACCTGTTTAAACTTTATTCTGCACAGGAACGGTTAGAATATATTGAAGCAAAATATCCTGAAATAATACAAAGAGTGTCGCTCTCTCAATTAGCCTCTTTTCTTGGTGTGGCAAGAGAAACATTAAGCAGGATAAGAAAACGAAGAATTTAGATATGATTTTGTGACGATTGTCACAGGACAAATTCATAGGGTTAATAGAACTTTGCAGAAAAGCTAAAAGATTATGCAAAAGTTAAAAAAGATTGACGAACAAACCAATATCTTGACTTGGTTTGAAATTCCAGTAACCGATTTAGACCGGGCGCAGAAATTCTACGAAACTATTTTGGATATAAAAATGGTCAGACGTATTGATGGAGAAAGCGAAGGTGTTTTTTTTCCATTCGACCCAAATGTTATCCAAGCAACATCAGGAAGAGTAACAGGCGTTTTGTCAAAGTCAGAACGAAACAAACCATCCGGGGACGGGACGGTAGTTTATATTAACGCAAGTCCGAGCATTCAAACTGTCCTTGACAAAGTAGAAAAAGCGGGTGGAAAAGTAATTTCACCTAAAATTCAAATACCACCCGGTTTTATAGCATTAATTATTGACTCGGAAGGAAATAAAGTTGGACTGCACGCGGAAGAATAAAACGACCGCACAACAAAGGGTTTTGCGCAAGAGTGTACATATAACCAATGTGCAGAAAAATACCAGCTTGAAAAACAAGAAATTGGGAAGCAATTTACTGAAGGCGTCAAAAAAGAGTTCGGACTCTGAAAATTATGTGGAATGGACTATTAAATTTGCCTTGAAATTACCGTCCATGTGGCATTCTGCTGATTATTCAACCACGCAAAACATCCAATTTTTAATATTTCCTGACGGGATTTACTATAACAAAAGTTCTGACCGACCTCACGAATAAATTTATTGTTTTCGTATATTGCTTATCTTCAACTTTGGTAGAGGAGACTTGCAAAGTGTGGAACCTTTTAGAAGATATTCAAGCTTTGAAAGACAAGGGTATATATAATGGAAAATGTTATGTAACCCCTGCCCGATATTCCGTGAAGAATTAAAAACATTGAGACCTGAAAAATACGTGAAAGAAAGATTTTCGAGCAAAAACGGCTAATTCTTATTTTGAGGTGCCAGGGTATGAGCTAGGAGAAATAGCCTGCCAGCCTAAAAAGGAAGAAATCCCGATCTCTGATACCGAAATTATTGGCCAGGAATCTCTGGATTTTGCCGTTCATATTTTCCGCCTTGGCATTTGTCTGCCCTTCGTTAAAATAATTGATAATGTTATCATGGTGTTTCTCTATTATTTTCCGGACGGCCTTAAATGCGGGTATCCTGGATTGAAGGGCATCATCACACCAGTCATAAAGATCACGTTCGCGTAAATCCATGTCAGCCCCAATATGCTTTTTATCATACCATTCCCGTAATTTTTGCGTTAAATCGAATGCTTTTTGAAGTAATGGATAGCGCCTAAACACATAATTCATCATCTGCCTTTCCTCTTCGTCCCATTCACCCTCCTTCCTACATATCACGTAGCGGCATCGTTCCAAAAGTTCTATGTCGCTCCATTGCTTTTGTTCTTGGGGATCTTCGAGAGAGACTTGGTTAACCTGGATATCAGGATGGTTAATACAGTGCACCTTTATTTGTCTTCTTACTTGCTGTAGGGCCTCTAATAAATGCATTACTACATGAAATTTATCAATGACAATCTTGGCATTCGGGAAAAGGTCTTTGCATAATTTTAGGTAACTGGATCCCATGTCACAACTTACTGATCTCACCTCATTCAGCTTGTCCGGAAAGTAGTTCCTGGCCGCCTCTTGTAATTCTTCTGACTTCTGACTCTGGGCCAAGAAGGCTATTTTTCCTGTCTTCAGGTTGGTCATGATCGTATACATCTTCTTACCTATCTGCTTCTCGTCCACCGTCATATGGGAACCCATATTCTCGCTTTTGGCGATAGGCACAGCTTTCTCTCTCACTACCTCACCAGTCTCCTTGTTCACCACATGCATTTTCTTTTCTCCCCATTTGCCTTCGGCCACCTGCTGTCGATAACCGCTGAGGTATTCCTTATACCAGTAATGCAGGGTCTTGGGTTTGATACCATACATATACGCCACACAGCTGATATTTACCGGGTGTTGCTCAACTCTATATTTTTAAAAAGCCTGCCATATCGGGAGTTAACTTGGCAGGATTATCCGTTATCTTGTATTCGTTGCTGTAGTGAGCATCCGTCCCCGCCTTCTTCCATCTTCTACGTTTTAGAATCAGATAAACTGGCTTTAACGTAAAACAGTGACTGAGGATACTCAACGGGTTACAGTAGCCGTCCAATACCACGTCTGCTACCCCTTCCAGCGCTTTGGGCACCAAATCCTCCTTCTCCTTAAGCATGATGTGCCATTCACTGTTCAGTTCCTTTACATCGAATATATCGAAGTATTCCAATAAGTCCCGAGGAACCATCATCCGGGACATCTCAAAAAATAAATCCTTTTGAGATCCTTTAGATTTAGCTTCCATCTGTTTAATTTTTACAATTATATTATCAAAATTAAACATTTGTTCTCATACCCTGGCACCTCAAAATAAGAATTAGCCAATTTGTGGGTGCCATTCCAATTTTTTACACTTATTTTGAATCTTTCGGTTTGTACATTGTGCCTTTTAT
>DASULB010000199.1:0-4962 GCA_036278455.1 Chitinophagaceae bacterium
AGATGTTGCTATCCCGGGCCTCGCTTTGCAAAAAAAGAAAAAAGGACATGACCACCAGGGCCAGGGGGATCGCCATGACCCGCTTTAGCCAGGTAAAGCGGGCTTTATTCTCCCGG
The DNA here is from genome assembly GCA_036278455.1 of Chitinophagaceae bacterium. Classification (GTDB taxonomy): domain Bacteria; phylum Bacteroidota; class Bacteroidia; order Chitinophagales; family Chitinophagaceae; genus FW021-bin31. The sequence continues at coordinate 117 of DASULB010000199.1, forward strand.
ATGAGCATGTGGACCCGGCGGGTCAGCTGCTTTTGGAAAAAATGATTGGCGAAGCCGATGTTGTTGGTGCGCAATGCCTGCTTGACAAGCAGGGTGGCATATTGCTGCGGCGACGCCAGCTCGCTGGTCTGGTTGCCGGTGTGCTGACCCTGGCAGGAACTGCGATCGGCGATGAACTCGTGAATGATGTGCAGTTCCTTTCTGATCAGGTAGAAAAAAGGGTTTATCCAGAAAATGGCCAGAATGCTTTCCATGAAGAGCTTATCCACCGAATGTTTTTGCTGTACATGTACCAGTTCATGCCGCAGGATATGGCCACCTTCTTCGGATGAAAGAGCAATCTGGTCGTTCCAGAAGATAAAACGAAAAAACGAGAAAGGGCTTTCATTCAGCCGGTTCCGGATCAATGTAAAGAGGGGATAACGCTCTTTTTCCCCTTCCCGGATACGGCGGCGAACCCTTCTGACCCCGGCGATCAGGCCCATGGCCAGTATGAGGGCGATCAGTCCGTAAATAACAGCCGACCACCACATCCAGCCGTTGCCGTCCGTGGCGCCGGCCTTTACCGCTTCATGCGCGCTGAGGGTGAAAGTCTTTATCCGGTGTACATAGACGGGTTCTGTGTCGCCCGAAAACAGCGCCGACCATCGTACAAATGGAAGTACGAGGGAAATGACGACACTCATGATCAGGTAATAACGGTTCCATTCATGGAAGCGCTCGTTGCGCAGCGCAAGTGCATAATAACCGAAGAGAATTCCCGAGATCAGTATCACCTTCAGCATGTATATGGCCAGGGGAAGCATTAGCCGCCTTTTTTAGATTTTTTGATTTCTTTAAGCAATGATTCCACCTCCTGCACGTCCACATCCTTTTGTTTGGCGAAGAAGGATACCATGTTGCTAAAGGATCCTTCAAAATAGCCCTTGAGGTATTTCTTCATGGTGCGTTTTGAATATTCTTCCTTACTGATCAGCGGATAATACTGATAGGACCTGCCATAGGCTTTGAAACTTACAAACCCCTTTTCCACCAGGATCCCGATAATAGTGGAGACCGTATTGTAATGAGGCTTGGGGTTGGGTAGGCCGGTGATAATCTCTTTGACAAATGCTTTTTTCAGGTTCCAGAGTGACTGCATGATCTCTTCTTCCGCTCTCGTTAATGTTCTCATGATAATTCAATTTATGATGTTTAAAAAAACGCTTCCTGCAGGGCTTGTATATAATGAAATTGCGTGCGTAATCACATCCAGGTGATCGTTCGTCATTGTTTTGGCTGATAATGGCTTAAAAGATGACAAACCATCCTTACCGGATAACTTTAACAAATATAAAACTAATTTATTAGGAAGCAAAATTTTTCTAAGTAGCTGCTATTCATACGGAAGTGCGTGGCATTGGTTATTCGATGGCATTTTAAAATCTGCAGTTTAAACAAGAGGAGGCCAGGTGCCGCCGCCGGGTGAAAAACATCATCTTAACAATTTTTTTAGTTTGGTTGTATTCACTGACACTAAACAGCGGCTAACCTCGTTTAGGTCTGTCACAAGAGATGTGGGCCGGCAAATCCAATCGGGTGTATGGAAGCGCTATTGACAGCATGTAAAAGAGGGTATGGCCTGCAGGTTTGCCGCCGGCACCTGAAAGCGTTTGTTTGACCGATGGCCTTTTGCCTGGCGGGGTACAGGCTGGGAAATTATTCTTTCCCCATCCGGGGGCCCGGCTCCAAATAATAATTACCTTTGTAATATCAACAGCATTCAAAAGGAGTTTATGGCAGATGCATTAGTGGAACTAAAAAATGTTCAAATCTATCAGGGAAATTCACTGATTCTGAGCGAAGTGAATATATCCGTGCAGCGTGGTGAATTCGTTTACCTGATCGGCCGTACGGGGACCGGTAAATCCAGTCTGTTGAAGACGCTTTATGGTGAATTGTCCTTAAGGGAAGGAGAGGGGTCTGTGGCGGGTTATGACCTGAAAGGGCTAACCTGGAAGACGATTCCCTATCTGCGCCGCAACCTTGGCGTGGTATTCCAGGACTTTCAACTGCTGACCGACAGAAACATACAGGACAACCTGATCTTCACGCTGCGTTCGACCGGATGGAAGGATAAAGCGCTCATGAATGAAAAAATCAATGATGTCCTGGAAAAGGTGGGGTTGAAGACCAAGGGATTTAAGATGCCTTATGAATTATCCGGTGGTGAACAGCAACGGGTGGACATTGCCCGTGCCATGCTCAATTCACCCAAACTGATCCTGGCTGACGAGCCTACCGGCAACCTGGATCCCGAAACCTCCGACGGGATCATGCAATTGCTTTTCCAGATCGGGCGCGACTATGGAACCGCCATCATCATGGCCACCCATGATTATATCGTTTTGCAAAAATTCCCTTCCCGTGTGCTACGGACCGAACATGGCAAGGTGATTGACAACGCAAGCGTGAGCTTTACCTGAGCGGTCGGTTTTTCGCAAAATTTTATGAGATGACTTAAACTTATAAATAAAGATGTATATGTAACCGGATGGCTCTTAATGATCATTACCGGCTTTTATCGCATGTTTATTTTTGATATCTCCCGTTTATTTTTTGCGAGGTTCCTAAAATTAAGCTACCTTTGCCCCGTTAAAAAAGAGATATAAACTTATTTAAACGCCAAATGCCGTATTTAACCAACGAAAAAAAAGCCAACATATTCAAGGAATTTGGGGGCAGTGAAAAGAACACCGGGTCCATTGAAGCGCAAATCGCGTTGCTCACCGAACGTATTAACAGCATATCCGGTCACCTGAAGAATAACAATAAAAAGGATTTTTCCTCTAACCGCGGACTGCTCCACATGGTGGGTAAAAGAAAAAGATTGCTTGCCTATCTTTCCCGTACCAACCTGCAGGGTTATCGTGAATTGTTAGAGAAGTTAGGACTTCGTAAGTAAGAAATGGATATATAAAGTTATTCCCAACTACAACCGGTTGGGAATCGTTTTTTTTGTATGATCTCCTTATTAGTGTTGGTTGTTGGTTGTGGTTTGCTTTCATTTTATTAATTCTTTCATATGAGTTTACAAGCGTTTTCAAAAACCATCGACCTCGGCGATGGTCGTATTGTTACTATCGAGACCGGTAAGGTAGCGCGGCAGGCGAATGGTGCCGTTACCGTACGCATGGGTGATTGCATTTTGTTTGCCAGCGTATGCGCCACCCGGGAACCCAGGGAAGGCCAGAGTTTTTTCCCGCTGTCTGTGGATTACCAGGAGAAATTCGGATCCGCCGGCCGCATTCCCGGCTCTTTCTTTAAAAGAGAAGCCCGGTTATCGGATTATGAAGTGCTGATCTGCCGCCTGGTGGACCGTGCCCTGCGTCCGCTGTTCCCAGAAGATTATTTTTGTGATGTGCAGGTAGTGATCAACCTGATCTCCTCTGATCCGGAGGTGTTACCCGATGCTTTGGCCTGTCTTGCAGCGTCAGCTGCACTTGCAGTATCCGATGTTCCCATCCAGGAGATGATCTCCGAAGTGAGGGTAGGCCGCGTGAACGGGAAGATGATTGTCAATCCTTCCGCCACGGAGATGGCAGAAGCCGATATGGATTTCATTATTGCCGCCTCGGAAAAGAACATCATGATGGTGGAAGGTGAAAGTAAGGAATGCAGCGAAGCAGACCTGGTAGAGGCGATACAACTCGCTCATCCGGCCATCAGATTGCAAATCGCCGCCCAAAAGGAACTCCGTGAGATGGCCGGCGCTAAAGAGAAATACCGGGATTATCCGAAACCTTATGAGAGTGAAGCGCTGAAACAGCAGTTGGCAGATTTTGCTACTGACAAGATTTATGCAGTGGCCAAAAGCGCTTCCAGTAAAAGCGAGCGCCAGGATGCACTGCGGCAGATCAGGGAGGAATTCGTTGAATCTCTTGGAGAAGAGGCAAGCGATGAAGACAAGAAAGTGACCGGGAGATATTATGACGATCTTCAATACGATGTGGTGCGCAAGATGATATTGGAGGAACGTGTCCGCCTGGACGGCCGCGGACTGGATAAGGTAAGGCAGCTGGATATGGAAATCGGGTTATTGCCCTCGCCTCATGGTTGCGCCCTGTTCACCCGCGGGGAAACGCAGTCGCTGACCACCGTCACCCTGGGAACACCCCAGGATGAATTGCTTCGGGAAACCGCGGCATCTTCCCACTACACGAATTTTTTCCTGCATTATAATTTCCCTCCTTATTCCACCGGCGAAGTGAAGCCGATGCGTGGTCCCGGACGCCGGGAGGTGGGTCATGGCAATCTGGCCATGCGTTCCCTGAAGCAAATGTTGCCGCTGGAAGATTACCCCTACACCGTAAGGGTGGTTTCCGATATCCTGGAATCCAATGGCTCTTCCTCGATGGCGACGGTCTGCGCGGGTTCCCTGGCGCTGATGGATGCCGGTGTACCCATTGCCAAACACGTAGGCGGTATCGCCATGGGATTGATCTCCGGAGAAAATGACAGGTATGCTATCTTGACTGATATCCTGGGGGATGAAGATCATCTGGGTGATATGGATTTTAAAGTGACGGGTACCCGCGATGGTATCTGTGGTGTTCAGATGGATATCAAGGTGGATGGCCTCCGCATGGAAGTGATGCACGAAGCATTGCAACAAGCCCGTACGGCGCGCCTGCACATCCTGGATCATATGTACCAGACCATTGAAAAACACCGTGACGAACCAAAGCCACAGGCACCCCGTGTTGAAAAGCTGATCATCGCACGTGAGAATATTGGCGCCGTGATCGGACCTGGTGGTAAGATCGTACAGGAGATACAGCGTGAAACGGGTGCTGTGATCAATATT
>DASULB010000200.1:0-13213 GCA_036278455.1 Chitinophagaceae bacterium
AAGGAAAACAAGCCGGATATGCCTGCCGTTGCCATACCTAAAGCACCCGCCCCACTCAAAAGCCGGATAAAAAACGCGCCTTTCAAAGTGGTAAAGGATCAACTTATCCGTCCGGAAGAGACGGCTCCCGACTTAACCGGTATACAACCAAAATCTTTAAGCACGCACACTGGCGGAGGCGCCCTGATCGGCCAGGATCCGGGACTCAGCGCTGCGGGAAAGAGCGGAATTGTAGCGCCCGACCACAACAAAAAACAAGTTTTTATATCTGTTGAACAGATGCCGCGATTTCCCGGTACCACCACCGAAGACCAGAGCTACACCCGGTTGATGGCTTTTTTAAGCAGCCACCTTCAATACCCTGCCATAGCACAGCAAAACGATATACAGGGCACCGTTGTGGTTCAATTTGTGATAGGGAGTGACGGCAGCGTTCTGGATATCCATATTGTAGGAAAGGATCCGGGTGGCGGGTTGGGCGCAGAAGCGATCCGGGTAATCAGTAGCATGCCCAAATGGATACCCGGGAGACAAAACGGAAGAAACGTGTCGGTACAGTTTACCCTGCCACTAAGGTTTGCCCTGAAGTGAGCCTTTCCTGCCATGGGCAGACGCAGTTAAAAAAAATCCAATTGCCTCTATCTAAAACAGTAAGCACTTAAAGAGATGTCCTTCCAATTCCGCTCTCAGCAATGCACCGCCGGAAACCCACTGTGCCCGACACCTTTTTTATCCGGGATAAAAGATATTGTTAAATTGCCAAAAATTCATTAACTTCGTAATGATAAGCAATATTAGTCACTTGCGTTTTAAATCTTTCTGTTATGGCTAATTCAGAGAAGACGGGTACGCGCAACTTATTTTGGTTAACCTTTTTGAGAATTGTGTTAGGTCTTATTTTATTGGGCCAGGGAATAAGATTTCTCAGCGATACCACCATCGCCAAAGATCTGATTGAACAAACGGGTATAGGAACCTTTTCTCAGAATTCAGTAGTGCTTGCATTTATCATATCTTATCTTAGTCTTTTTTGTGGTGTTTGTATAACCGTCGGACTTTTTACAAGGATAGCATCCATTATTCAATTACCAATTCTTATTGTCGCAGTATTTTTTGTGGAAGCCAAGGCCATAGGCAGTAACACATTTTCACTTTTATTGGCTATTGTTACATTGCTTTTGCTTATAATCTTTGCCATAAAAGGCAGCGGTCAACTTTCTGCAGATAAATATTTTACCCGGGGATCAGCACTCGATTAGTCTTTCAGGTTTGTAAAATATCATTGTCTAATTATTTCCCTTTAGCTTTTTTTCTACCAGATCTGCCGGGTACTTCAGCGCCAGTTCCCTGATTTCATAGGTAAATTGCGTAAAAACTTCTTCCCATAATTTTGATTCCTCCAGCGTGTATTCATAAAATCCTTTACCATTGGCCACTCCTTTGCCACCGGCCTTTACAATATCATCGATAAGTTTCGGTACTTCCGTTGCATTATCCAAGGTAGGGAAAAGATCTTTCATGACGGTATGGTAAGCCGGGACGCCTGTCAGATCCATCCAGCGAAAAACGCCCACCAAAGTCATCCAATATCCGGGATTATTGCGGCAGGCCCTGTCAACATCCTCTATACTTGCATAGCCCTTTTCAACCAGGCTGCAAGCTTCCCTGTACATAGCATACATTAGGCGGTTGGTAATAAAACCCCGGATATCTTTTCGTACGAGCGTAGGTTCCTTACCCCAGTTATGCGAGAGATTATATAAATATTCGCCCAGCTTAATATCACTCAAATCTCCGCAGATCACTTCTAAAAACCGTGTAGTATGTGAGGGCTCCATCCAGTGTAATCCCAAAAATCTTTCAGGATGTAGGGTCAGCTTCTGTAGTATACTGATGGGAATAGCGGAAGTATTGCTCACCAGTATGGCGTCCGGTTGAATTTCAGCTTCCACTTTTCCGTAAACCGCTTTTTTAATGTCCATATCTTCAATGGTACACTCAATCACCAGCTTACAGTCTTTCAATCTTGTAAAATCTTCTGTAATGATATGCGGCTGCATATATGTTTCCGGCGTATGGATGGTAAGGCCTTCCTGGTAGGATCTTTCCAGATGTTGAAGTATGCGTTTTTCCGCATGTACCAGATCATCCGGTATGGGCGCTACAGCAATTACAGGATGTCCGGCCATCAAAAGACAGGTAGCGATACTGCATCCCATTAATCCCAGGCCTACAACTCCTACGGGAATATCTTTAGTGTTCATAGTAAATTATCTCCATGTTTTGGGGCTAATCCAGTTTTTATTAAATACACTGGTTTTGCATTAAATCAAGGAAATTGGTTTGAATGAATAAATAAGGAAAACAGTATACTTATCTGTATAATGAAATGTCATTAGTCAACTTTGGACGACAACCAAAACAAAAAAAATTATGCTGCTAGCCAAAGATATTAAAACGGCAAAGGAACTCCAAGAATATTTTGCAAAGCCTAAAAAAGTAGTAGTTTGTTTCATTGATCTGGCCAGGTTCTTTGAAATCAAAAGTGTATTTAGGCCATTAAACTGCATTGAGAAAAGAAGCATACCGTCTGGGGAATGTTTTACCCGTGTATATTTCTCTTCCATCAGGATTTGTGTCAAATTGATGGATTTATTTTATGGATGCCGCCAAAGAACAAGTGGGTTGGCATCCTTAAAATAACCATGTAAGGAAGTAAAAATACTGGGCAATGTGCCATTGCCAATGATCCCTACCTTGGAATTAAAACCACCGGCACCATCATCCGGATATTGACTGAGGATCTGAAGGTGCCAGCTGCTCCCCTTGCCATCGATATTATAAAAAATCCCCAATTGTTGTTTGCCTGGGTTTCCATCTTTTCGATCCCTGCTCTGGTCCTGCTCAGCATAGTTGATGTCAAGATGACCGTCCCCATCAAAATCTGCCAGTTTGATGGAAGAAGCATGTACCCACCCAACGGTAGAATCAATTACATGTTTAACCCAGGATCCGGTTCGGGGGTTTGCCGGTGCCTCATACCAGACCAGGCCATCTCCAAGCTGTCGGGAATCATTTCCGGAACCCGGCCCCTCTCCCTGACTGGCACAAACAAGATCAATTCTGCCATCAGCATTGATATCTCCTGCAGTAAAAGCCATTGTTGTCATTTCAAAGTTCCGCAGATCACCGCCTGGATTCGCATCAATGATCCTTGGAATCCATCTTCCGGTTAAGGGATCGCCCCCTCTATGTCCGGGATTTTCAAACCAAGCGATTTCATTTTTCTTACCCTTCTTATAGAGTGCAACCACGTCATCATATCCATCATGGTTATTCAGCATATTTGCGCAATAGGTCCCTTGCCCGCTCCGTCCGATATCAATAAATGTCCATTGGGAAGGGGTGGCCCCCTGAAAATAGACACCCGAAGTGGTTACAATATCAATTTTACCATCATTATTCAAATCGCCCGCACATACTTCGTGAGAGAAACGGCCATTATCAATAGTGTCAAGTCTCCATGTTGTGGTATATGGATTTTTTCCCTGGCCCGCAGGATTTCGTGCCCAAATTGTCTGGTTGCTCCAACCACCCAGTACGATGTCATTCCATCCATCATTATTGATATCGGCCACGACGGCATCTTCAAATCCTGACGGATTGCCTGGATTAAATATCGTGTAAGCCCTCCATTGTTTCCTATAGCGATAGAGTTTGAAACCTTCCCTATCAAGACTTCCAAGGTCATTAAAACCATCCCGGGAAAACCTGGCAAATACTTTGGGCTTATGGGAATTTGATTGAACGGTGCTGTCGATGACGGTGCGGATAAAAACAGGTGTGGTGTCGCTCCTGATGATATCAAAGTAAGGGATTGCCCCTGTGATCTGTGAGTCAACCTTTCTTACTCTGCTGCCGTAAGATATGGGCGGTGCCGGCACTTTAATTGCTCCCAGCAACTGAAGCATTAATATAAATACTACCTTCATTTATTTAATTTAGAGATCATGACGGCAAACAAAATTCCATCACCAAAAAACACTGAAACACCCACAAAGATAACATAGCGTTGTGTGCCTGTATAGAATGGCTTTGTCGCCCTTTGATATATAGTGGATAGACTGACTGGAGACCTGTATGGAAATCCGATCGTTTTTATAAATCCTTTTTGCCAACGGGAATCAATAAAGCTGCCCTGTGCCCCAAATAGATTATAAAGATACTCTGACAGAATAACCAACCATACCTCTTATATTACAATTCATAATAAGAAGGCCTGAACCTTATACCAAGACAACAAAAATCGCATCCCCATGCCACTAACGCCATTTCTACCCGACAGAAGCGCCCTCGCCATAGATCTGGTCCCGGTACTTCAATGAGGGGGATTTTATAAATGGACCCAGGCCAAGGGTGGCCCATTTTTTATCTACCGCGCTGATCGTTTCCGCATCCGAGACAATGATGTTGGGCCAGTCACGATGAAAATCATCAAATTCCGCTGTTTTGCGGGTGCCATCAAAACCGATATGATCCCCACTGATAAAATGATCCCTTTTAGGATCCAGGTTGTTACAAAAACGCCAAAGAGTATCAGCGATATCACTGACATCCACTGTATGCTCCACAAACAAAATTACTTTTATCTTACTGATCTCCGGCGAGCCGAACAAAGCATCGCTTAATTCCCTGACATGACCTTTTTTGTTTTTCTCTACCGCGATAAACACGCAAGGGATCCCCAAAGGCAGTAAATCCGCATTCACCGCCGCAATCTCCGGATATGCCGCGCGTAAGGCGGCCACATCGATCTCCGGCAGATCGACCGCGGCCGGCTCACTTGTCAGTTGTTCCTCCTCGAATTTCGCCGTTCCGTCGATACACATCTTTCCGCCGAAACCCAACTTGGAACAGGAATGGTCCAACACATCCATCGGCCCCTGGCTGAAATAAATATCACTGGCCGGGCGCAGGTGGGTAAAGACATGGCGGGCCAATTCCAGGTAATCATGAATGTCCGCGCCCTGGTCAACGACCACCAATATCTTATTAAACATCATCTGACCGGCCCCCCACATGGCATTCATTACTTTCTGTGCCTGCCCGGCATATTCCTTTTTGATCTTGGCAATCACGAGGTTATGAAATACCCCCTCCACCGGCATCTCCATGTCAATGATCTCCGGTACCAGCGTCATCTTGATGGGGGCCAGAAAAATACGTTCTGTAGCCTTGCCGATCCAGGCGTCCTCCTGAGGCGGTATGCCAACGATCGTAGAGGGATACACGGCGTTTCGCCTGCGGGTGATACAGGTGACATGAAACCTGGGGTACCAGTCCGGCAGCGAATAATAGCCCGTATGATCGCCAAAGGGACCTTCCCATATGGGTTCTTCGCGGGGATCCACATAACCTTCGATCACAAAATCCGCATCCACAGGCACTTCAATTTCAGGCTGGGTGATGCAGCGGACCATCTCCACCTTTTTTTTGCGAAGAAAACCTGCCAGCATGTACTCATCCACATTGTCGGGTAAGGGTGCCGTAGCGGCGTAGGTGTATACCGGATCGCCGCCAAGGCTGACGGCGACAGGCATGCGTTTACCAAGCCGCTTATATTCGTTAAAGTGCCGCGCCGAGACCTTGTGTTTGTGCCAGTGCATGCCAGTCATCTCCCTGGAAAAGACCTGCATCCGGTACATTCCCACGTTGCGGATGCCCGTAACAGGATCTTTGGTATGGATGACCGGCAGAGTAAGAAAAGGGCCGCCATCGCGCGGCCAGCACTGCATGACGGGCAGCTTATAAAGATCCGCCTCGGGCATCACCACCTGCTGGCAGGCGCCCCTGCCGGCGATTACCTTGGGCATCCAGGAGGCGAACTGGTTTAGCTTGGGTAAAAGGGACAACTTGTCCAGCAGGTTTTCCTTTGGCTTGGTCAGCAACTGAAATAATTTTTCTATCTCGTGGGCCGTATCATCAAGCGCCTTCACTCCCAACGCCATGCACATTCTTTTATAGCTGCCTAAAGCATTGATCAGTAAGGGAAAGTCATATCCGGTATTTTCAAAAAGAAGCGCTTTGCCGCCGCCACCGGACTTACTGACCCGGTCGGTCACTTCAGCGATCTCCAGTTTTGGATCGACATAAGCTTTAATCCTGGTTAATTCCCCGGCATCTTCCAACGCCCTGATGAAATGATGCAGATCTTTGTAAGCCATCTTATGGTATTTGGTCCAAAGTTATGGCTTTGCAGGCAGTTATGCAGTGCTGCACGACATCTGCATCCCAAAAGGATGCTTAAAATCAAAAGAATACATTGAAAGAATACGGCAACCACTACATGCCAGGACACCGGAGTTGTTTGAGTGCTTTACCAAACAGGCCGTTGCCACCGTTGAGGTCAAAGGTGAGCGTAAGCCCCGTGAAATAATACCAGTCCTTATATTTTGCGGATCCCCGTGCAGCTCCTTCGGCCGGATACAGATCCGCCTTGTGACCGGGAACTTCATCGCTCCGGAAGGCGTAATCCACCGCGGTGGGCCCACGTTCCGCCAACAGTTTGTTTTTATCCACATAGCTGGTGCTGATGTCATCCAGGTAATCCGTGAAGGTCTTGTTTATTCTAAACTCAACACCCAGGTTGATGCCGGGACTGATCAGATATTTCAGGCCCACTCCGAAAGGGATGGATATCTGCGTGAGGTTGTACGGTTTACGATCGGGATAGGAAGTAAGTCCCTCCCCTTCCGTACTTAACGGTGGCAAGTACACTTTCATGCCCGAGGTGTCCCGGGCATAGGGATCGAAATAAAAGACCGAGATACCCACAAAAACATAGGGAGTGAACCCGGTAACCTTGTAATCGAAAAAATTATATTCGGCCAAAAGATGCACATCGGTGACATTCGAAGTGAAACTGAGGTTACGCAGACGGGTGGAACTATCGGAAGCCAGGCTGTCGGCCCCTGATATTTTACCAAAGGAAACGCCTAACCTGAGCCCGAAGCCTTTATAGATGGATTTGCGGATCAGAAAACCAAAAGCGGGATGGGATTGCTTGAAAGTAATGGAATTCGGTGTCAGATCACCACTATAGGTGCTTACACCGCCGAAAACGCCGATTTCCGGCGCTCCCTGTGCATACAACAGCACGGGTGTACATAGTAGAAAGGCCAGGAAAGGCAGTAGTTTCTTATAGGAATATGACATCTTTATAGGAACGTAAAAATAGTTAAAAAAATTTTGCATCGCGCTATTAACACAAAAATGGTGCAATTTTTCAAAATCCTCGGAAAAACCTGCTTTTCTTAGCCGGCACTTCCGCGAAGGGAAAACGACCGGGGCGGTCCCTTTATTGCCTGCTTCCGTTGCTGAGCCGCACCCGGCGCCGCTGCCGGAGGCCGGACGGTCGCACTTTTTGACCTGGACGTGCGTATTCAAAATGGATAGGGTGCCCGTTCACCGGGGGGCGGCAAATGACTTCAAACGCCGAACCGACGTACCTTGGAAGGGTGCCTTTCAGCGTAGTCTTTGATGAGTTGCATCATGTAATGGTTACCCCCGTACGGCGTCAGTGACCCCTTCACTTCCTCCACCGATTGGAGGTCGCCGTGATGGCTTATATAGCCCATCCCGTAAAAGTTGCCCCGCTCCACCCAGATGCAGCTCAGCTCCCCGTCGTCCCGTCCTTCGTCAACGATGGCAAAGGTGGCCAGATTGTCATCCAGGTAATCCAGCGCATCCTGAACAAGCCGGTTATACACTTCCGGAGGGCGCTGCCGGATACAAGCGGCCGTGCAACCATCCGGGACGGAGGCGCCGCGCTGGTCACAATGGCAATCACCCAGCATGCACAACTCGGCGCAAAGGCCGAAGCGCCTGGCCAGCCGGTGAAGCACATCAGCGCCATCGGTCTGCCGGTAAAATACATGCATGTCCGGGTGGTATTTTCCCAATCTCCCGATGGCGAGACGGAGATAACCCTTCTGGTCCTCATAAGTGTAAAGCCCGAACTTAGGCTCATAACGTTTCATGGCCCGGTTATAAGGAGGCCATAGGCGCTTGATCTCCACGGCCTCCAGCAGAAAGGCCATCAATTCGGTTCCGCAAAGTTCATAATGGATGGAATAGATCTCTTTCAGAAAATGCTGGCGCTGTGGATTTGGGTTATGCCCGGTAAAATGGGAGGCTACCCTTTTGTGCAGGTCCTTTGCCTTGCCGACATAAATTACGTTCCCGGTCCTGTTCAAAAAGTAATAGACCCCCGGTTTTCGTGGCAGCGCGTCAAATTGCTGCTTTGGCAGATTGGGGGGAAGTTGTTGCTCTCCTGATCGCTTATTCAGCATCCTTTCGAAATGGCCTTCGGTGTCCCAGGATAACAGCCGCGCTAATAAGATGGCAGTGGCATCGGCATCCCCGCCCGCGCGGTGGCGGTTGGATATCGGGATCTCCAGGGCGCTGCAAAGCCGCCCCAGGCTATAGGAGGCCAGCCCCGGCCGGATCTTCCGGCTAAGCCGGACAGTGCACAACTTGGGTGCGCTATAGTCGTATCCTGCCATCTGCAGGTTATGCTTGATAAAGGAGTAATCAAAATTGACATTGTGAGCGACGAATATGCGTCCGGAAAGCAAGCCAATAACCTGTTCTGCCACTTCCTCAAAAGCGGGGCTACCGGAAACCATGTCATCGTCGATGCCTGTCATGACCTGTATAGCCAACGGTATGGGCATTCCGGGATTGACAAGGGTTTGATAACGCTCCAGAACCGAAATCCCGTCGTGAATCACAATAGCGATCTCGGTGATGCCGCTGCCGGAGGCCCAGCCCCCCGTTGTTTCAATGTCCACGATGGCGTATTGCATGTTGTTTTCCAGGTTATTCCTGTTTTTTTTAAGTGGTCAGATATTGTTTTGCTTTGTTGTGCACTTTGCAGCCTGGTTTGCCAGGGGTAGGTAAATGGGACTAAAATTCCTTTAAACCATTTATCACCTGGCGAGTGGTCATTTGAATCATTCATTTACAAAAAAAATGGCTGGAAGTATAGAGATTGTGACCATTTGTACCAAAAAGGGACCGTATTATCATCCGGTAGCCTGGTGTCCAGGCCTTGTTTGATCTTAAGGCTTTCCCGTTCAGTAACATGATGATGCACGCCGATATGGATTGGTAATCTCATTTTCCTCCATTTTGTCACTCAGAGTAACAAACAGTAGATATCAATAATAGCAAACTCCGATGAACCAGCCAAAAATTATTGGACCACCGGCATACGTCACCTGCCCAAACGGAAAAATTAACGCGGGAAGTATAAGCAGACCACAAAAAGTACACTGCCCCATTCAAAGAATGGAGGAGCTCACTGATCAGCTTTAATAACCAATTCGCCTGTGGTTGTAGGAATCAATGATGAAGCCAATGGAGGCTGATCCTTCTGACCACGATCGTAATCCCCTGTGGATGCGTCACCGCATATCCCAACAAGACGTATTTTCCCACAAAATGAATAGCCGAATAACAATAGTTAACGTTCGGATCCGAAGCCACGACCCTTTCACGGAGCCATGTCTTTCCCATATCCGTAGAAATGGCCGTATTCAATGGCGTGCGCTTTGCGGTTTTACCATTGTCATTCCAGGCCAGCAACAATCCGTTTTGATCCGGCATCTTCGCCATCGAAGCGGGCGCCAGTGGCGAGGAAATCGTGCTCGGCCGCGCCGCTGTCCAGTGCTGCCCCCGGTCTGAAGAATAGGCGTAATACTGCACATGTGCGTTCGTGCGGATATACATCAGTAAACGCCCGTCTTTTAAGACCACTATGCCGGGTTCCTGCGTGATGACACTGTCAGGATTGGGCACCTGATCTGAGGAATGCCAGGTCTTGCCCTCGTCGTCGGAGTAATAAGCGTATAGACGGGCGGTCCAGGTAAAACGCCCTCCGGGCCAGTTATGCTGCGCTACCGGCATCAACATCCGGCCGTTCGGCAGTTGGATGACCCGGTTGTTGTTGAGCACAAAATACCCTTGTCTGTCGGTGATGCAGGGCACCGGCTGCCCCCAGGTCTTTGCTTCGTCCGCAGAAATGCGCATGACGGGAATACAATCCGCGCGCGAGTTCTTCCGAACATAGAATAAGGCAATCTGTCCGTTTTTCAACCGGAGCAAAGAAACGCTCATCACGTTGTCGTCGTTTTTTCTTTTGACTACAATTTCATCGTGATCGCTCCAGGTCCGCCCACCGTCATCCGAATAGCGGCTGGCTAAATAGGCTTTGCTGTCATCGCCGCTGCCATTAGTAAAATGAGTGTATATAAACAGTATCCTGCCGGTTTTCAGCGTAACGAAATCTCCTTCACTGTTACGGGGGTTGCCGGGGCCGTATGAAAGCGTAAGCACCACCCGATTGCCCTTACTCTGTTGCTGCTGTGCACGGGCAATTTTACCCCGCAAAGTCAGGACCGTCATTATGATGACAAAAAACAGGGCGGCGATGCGCTTTCTGCTGTTAATCCTTTTGCGTCCCTGAAGCTTTATCTTTTTTTCCCTGGGTATCATCTTTCAATTTCTAGTGACTGAAACAAGCGTCGTAGTCCGCACCCCACGATGACTCTTTGTGAAATCAATAGTTCTTTCGGACTTTCTGATTTAGTTCCCAGGGCCTTTTCCGGTACATCCGGAGACTATGCAAACTACATCCAGCAATGTTTAAAACGGATCGTATATCCGAAAATATAACCCATGAAAATCCGATCCAATCCACACCGATTTTGATTACCTCAACGTTCCATACATCGCGGCCCTCATATGGCAGTGTATCGCATCAGATGCGGTATAGGCTGATCCCTCACTGTGGCATCCTTCCTTTAATGACCACAGCCTTTCACCGCAACTGTTTTTATGTTCTGTGCTTGTGATAATCTCCTATAGCCAGTAAAGTCAGGTAATTATCCACCAGAAATCCTTCGTAACCCCAGCAGGCTCCCTCCCAGGTCTTCCAGTCTTTGGTCATGCCGCTACCCTGACAGTTTCCCTGGAAACCGCCCTGTTTATAGCTTTCCAGCATGGGAAGAAAGATGGCTTCGGCTTCTTTGTACATCCCTAAGCTGAAAAGCGCATGAAGCGTATAATAGGCGTAACAACCGGTAGCACCGCCGTTTTCATACACCTGAAACTTCCCGTAACCCCAGCGCGGATCACGCGCGGTGTAGTCTTCATCCGCAATAGGAACAAGATTCCCCGGCAATCCCAGCTGAAAG
This sequence comes from Chitinophagaceae bacterium, assembly GCA_036278455.1. Classification (GTDB taxonomy): domain Bacteria; phylum Bacteroidota; class Bacteroidia; order Chitinophagales; family Chitinophagaceae; genus FW021-bin31. The sequence continues at coordinate 11,259 of DASULB010000200.1, forward strand.
TTGCTGTAACCTACCTCTTTCATTTTGTGAAGTAATGCCTGCATGATCTCCTTTGACCTGTCTTTTTCCAGCAGGCCGTAACTGATCGCCACGCTGTTCACAAAGGTGAAATAGTAATCATGTAACTTCCCGTCGGCGCTTCTCCATCCTGCCAGAACACCCGTCTCAGGGTTATAAAACGCAGCGGAATAACTACTTTTTAATTTCCGGGCAAAGGAGTCAAAATAATGGCTGTCATCGGCTTTATCCAAGGTCTTTGCCACGCCTGCCAACAGCCTACACGCACGGTAAGCCAGCGCGTTGGAATAGGCGTCATCATGACCGAAGCCAATGGTATCCCACCAGTTGGCGGGCCGGTTTTTGCCGTCCCAGCTTCCCGCATTACCTGAATAGCCATACTCAATAAGACCATCGCCATTGCGGTCCGTGCGGATCATTTTGTCCGCCCAGGCTTTGATCGCCGGATAGTTTTGCCTGGCCCAGGCATCATCTTTTGTATCAACCATATAATAACAGGCAGCAATAATCAACGAGGGTGCACTGTCCGAAGAATCAAAATCACTGTGCCAGCCGGCGTATCCTACCTGGCCATATCCTTTCATGCCGTCAAGGTAGCGGTCCAGGGTATTTCTGATCAGATCCATCGCGGTCAATCCCTTGATCAGTTCGGGTGTTTGCCTGGCCATCTCCGCGTACAGGAACAGCGTGAAGGCACAGGCGTCACTGGCTGAATTATTAGCCAACGCGCGGATGCGGGGATTGACCTGGAAAATGTTAAGATAGTTTCTTCTGAGCCCGTCAAACCGCGTGTCGTTTTCAATCGTATTCACTGCGGGGTAGACGGCCACCGATTCAAACCGGTAGGAAATATCAGGGTGATCTTTACTGGCTGATGGCAACGTTATTTTCACAAAAGGAACTTTCAGGTTACGATCCGCGTCATAAAACAGAGAGATACCAGGATCACTGCAATAGAGCCGGAAAGTGCCCATTCCCGGAAAATGCAAAAGACAGGGAAACTTCATTTTTTTATCCCCGCTCATTGCTCCCAATACCGTACAATGATTGGCTTTTTGTGAAAAGGTCATGACAAAGGGCGTCTCCTCCTGGCCCTGTTCCCAAAGGGTATCGAAAGTAATAAGTTTTTCATGCGCTTTTATTTCCCAGACAGGATGCAGGGGATGATCCTTTAGAAAATAGGAAATGCCCTCTTTTTCTATCCGGCCGTCGTAATTTACCCCGGAATCCGCTTTCGGCGCCAATAAAGGATCAGTGGAGAACTGATGGCCCCCCAGGCTATCGGTAGAGAAAAGAGCGAATTGAGGCTTGTCTTTCAGCAATTTAAACTTGATATAAGCCGACTCAAAGGTGAACATATTTTCCCCCAGTATGGAAAAGCCGGGAAACTTCCCCATGCCAATGGCCATTCCGGCCAAGGAAGATCGTTGAATAAAGCGTCGTCGTGATAACATGGCTATTCTTTTATTTTAAACCTTAAAATAAATACATTTCCACGGTTAACCGGAAATTCTTTTGATCATCAAACAACTAAGGCGTGCTTCAACGGTGGGTGGTGTCCGGTCACCACCTGAATACCGCCATCCTGCTTCCTTTTTGGATGAACATTTATTTTGTAAACTGCAGCATGAGGATTCACCCCTCCATTGGTATCCTCCTCATACCGGGCTTTGGATGAACACCCATATAACAGCCTCCTGAAATTTATTCAGATACGGTAAGGCCGCTAATAGATGACTGGTCAAAATAGGGCGGTTTTTAGTACTTTAGCCGGGCAGGACTGCAACATCAATCTGAAAAGGGTAAATATTATGGATAATTTAAAGATATCAACGGCGCAATTCGAAAACCGGAGTGGAGATAAAGCCTATAATTTATCGGTCATGGAAGCGCTCTGCGAAAAGGCAGCAGCGAACGGATCAAAGGCGATCGCCTTT
>DASULB010000201.1:0-2939 GCA_036278455.1 Chitinophagaceae bacterium
TGTTATAACGGTGCCAGCAATCACCGTAGGGCGTCTCCACCTTCAGCATGGAATCGATCGCTGTGACGGTGTTGAGTATCCTGGGATCTTTCGCGGAGCGCAACCCGAAACGTACCAGTGCCAGGGCGTCCGGACTGATGATTTCCGAGGAGATGAACTTCCCCGCATAAGCTACGTTTTTGATCAGGACAACGTCGTCGTCCAGCGCAGCGGTATCTCCCACATTCGGGGGCGCGATCCTGACATAATACCCGTCTATATCCAGTTGTTTGGAAAGTTCCGTATCCGTCACGTAGGTCCACGCCTCAATGTTGTCATTCCATGTATCGGCCGTTTCCCGCAAATACGCCGCCACCTTTTTTTCACCGGACATTTCCAACAGGTCGGCTGCGGCCAGCAGTGCTGTGATCTCTGCGGCCAGGGTGAAAGGCGAATATCCCGCGTTTTCTTCCCAGCGATCCTGGGGGGAACAAGGCCCGTTTTGGACCAGGAAACCTGTCGCCTTTTTTACCATGGGTATAAAATCCTGCAGGGCGGTCTGGTCCAGCACCTCATGGCGATACAGCATGTTGACCAGTAAGATAGGGAAAGCCGTTTCATCAAGCTGTATGCCATGCCAATAGGCCGAACCGTCAAGCCACATGTTTTGTAGCCAGTGGCCGTCGGGTTCCTGTGCCAGCCGCAGATAATGAAGGACGGTCAGCGCCGCCTGATCCGCGCCGGCCGCCAACAGGCCCCCGGCTATCTCCACCAGGTCCCGCGGCCAGATCAGATGATAACCACCCAGGTCGTCATCGCCCTTGGAAAAGCCCCAGGGGACAGACAAACTGGCGATATAGCCGCCGGGGAATTGCTGTGCATGATGCGTCTGAATGGTGGCTGCGCTGATGCGAAACAGGCTTGCCGATCCCTTTTGGGGATTGGAAAAATCATGCACCTCTTTTTGGAAGTCCTCCCATCCCGCTATGTAATCATGTTTGGCCAGATCGAAGCCATCCAATATGCTGGCCAGTGCCCGTTGCCCTGCTTCATTGGCATCCATGCCAAAGCCGATGGCGATGACAATCGGTTTTTCGCCCGCAGCCGCCAGATCAATTTCACCGCAAACCGCAACATTGCCGTTATCGGCCCGCTGGTATTTCCAGGTCATCTGTTTGTTTCTGGAAATATCCTGCCAGGAATCCGAGATGCCGACAAAACCTGCTGAACGGCTTTTGAAAGGAACCGAGCAAGCCATCGCCACGGCCGTATTCTGCCTTTTGGCAAACAACATGGGTATCCCTTTATAATCAGCACACCAGGCGGTGTTACCCGCCCCGGCGTTCATGATATGGGGCGCCATCAGGGCATAGAGATGATAATCCTCCAAAGCCCCCTTGAGTGGCTTAAAATGTATCCGCTGTAGCAGGGTATCACGCCGGGGGTCGGTGAGGACCTCTTTTTCAATGCGGTAACGTCCTTTCTTGCAGGTATTGGTGAAACGGTAAGCGGGGATTCCATCGCCCATGTATTCCAACTCAGTGGTGGCATGTCTTTTTTCTTCCGAAAAAAAATCCTTCCCGTCACTGACGAGAAGACCTACGTCACGGATACACGCATAATCCACCCGCGGGTAATAGATCTCATTGAGGATGCCATGACTGGTAGTGAACCACACCTGGCTCAGGGGGCTGAGCGACACTCCCACGCCGGATTTGGCGCTGGAATTCCAACGGGGTTCCGTCCCCGGCCATCCCGGAGCGTGTGTTTCAGTAAATCCTTCCATCATTAACAGTTTTTTTGTTTGAAGAATGGTTGAGATGCAAGCCTGACCTTTCTTCTTTACTCCCTGGCCATCCGCCAGGGAATGCATGAGCAGCGCCTGCAAGGTACTAAAATATCCACACCCTCCCGAAAGGGGCTTTATCGAAAAGTGATTTTCCCTTAGGTAGGGATGCGGTTATACATGGGAATGACCGTCCCCGTCACCGGCTTTCCTTCGGCAGAGATAAGCCAGGAGATCGCCCCGGCGATGTCATCCGGAGGCGTCCATTTTTCGATATCCTTTTCAGAAGCCGCCCATTTTTCGTTGGCTTCCGTGCGGATGACCGCCGGCACAATGACATTCGCCCTTACCTGATGAGGTCTGCCTTCTTCCGCCGCCGACAGCGTCAGGTTGATCAGCGCCGCCTTGGAGGCTGCATATACCGCGTTCACTGCGCCGGGGTGCACGGCGGGCTTGGCGCCGATCGTTACAATGGCCCCGCCGCCGGCATCTTTCATCACCGGCAATATGGCCCTCAACAACAGGAAGGCGGAACGCGTATTGAGGTTAAACAGCTGATCAAAAACCTCCGGGTCCTGCGCCGCCATGGTGCCGGCGCCGGTGAATCCACCCGCCAGATGCACCAGCGCACTGATGGAGCCCATTTCATGAACGGCCCGCTCCACGTCGCCCGCCTTGGTCACATCGCCCGAGAGAAAGGAAAGGGTCCCTGTGGAGATCTCCCGGTAGCGCCCTTTTATCTCAGCGACCGCTTTGTCACTTCGCAGCAGCGCATATACGTTCCAATCGTCTTTCAGCAACCGGGCCACCACCGGCGCCCCCAGTGCGCCGCTGGCACCGGTGACCAAAACTTTTTTCTGATCTTCCATATATATAAATTTTCTAGTAACAGTATCCGCCATCTCATCGCTTTTGCCTTTTCTTCCGCAAGTTAACATACAGGGAAAGCCCGAGTGCGAGAAAAAAACAAATCGCCGTAACGGTATCCGTCAGCCGGTCACTAAAGGAAATACCGGTGATCCGCAATACCAGGTATTTTACGTATGAATCGAGGAGGTTTGTTTTTCCCAGATGGTGCAACACCTCCCAATGCCATTGGGTAAAGGGGCAATAACCAATACCGTAAAACAGGCCAAGGATGAACTACGAGGCGCCTGTAAGCAACAGCAATACC
>DASULB010000202.1:0-5626 GCA_036278455.1 Chitinophagaceae bacterium
AGGCTGGTGGGGATTGACGAAGTAACAATCTACATTTTTTCAAATCAAAGTCTTTTATTCTGGACAACGATCCATAAAATTTATAAATCACCGGATAGCCAACTTCTTCTTTTTTTTGTTGGCCACTATAATGAAAGACAGGATGGAAACGATGATCAAAAGCAGGATAACTAAATAGGTGTACCCTTTTGAAACATCAGTCATCTTAGTTGCGGCCGTTAACGAATTCATCTGGTAATCGGGGATTGTCCATTTAATAAAATACGCCTGGGCAAAAGTAAGCAGACATATAAATGACAGCATGATAAGGCTGTGTTTCATCGTATAGCGGAAAAGCTTGGACTCCTGGCCAATGAGCCCCACTGCTGCGGCTCCTATGGCGATGGATTGCGGAGAAATCATTTTGCCTACCACACCACCGGAGGAATTAGCCGCCACCGTCACTACCGGATTCACACCAATGGAAGTGGCGGTGGCATACTGGAGTTTACCAAACAGCGCATTGGAAGAAGTGTCAGACCCTGTAATGAATACTCCCAGCCAACCCAATAGCGGTGCGAAGAAAGGATACAGAAATCCCGTACTTGCCAGCGCCTGGGCGATGGTGATGGTAATGCCCGAGTCATTGACAATATAGGCAAAACCCAGGATGGCCCCTACCGTAATAATAGGAAATTTCAACTGCTTCAGCGTTGTGACAAATAATTTTAGCCCTTCGGTGAACTTCATTCCGGTGATAGGTATGGAGATGATCGCCGAAATCAATATGGCGGATCCTGCGGCTGACAAATAATTGAATTGAAAGACATGTGATATTAAATGACCACCGCGATCACTAATCATCTGATCAAGTCCCGGAATGGAAAATTGGATGAGGCCTATGGAATTAAGCGCATCTTTAATCGGCCGGAGCCCCCAGGCGATGATCATAATGGTCAACAAAAGAAAAGGGGACCATGCCCTGATAATTTGTCCACCTGAATAAACAGCTTTCCCCTGAGAGGTTTCAGTGCTCTCATGGCTAAAACGCCATATCTTTTTAGGCCTCCAATACCTCAAAAAAATGGTCAGACAAACAATGGAGCCTACACCAGCGATGATATCGGGTAAAGAAGGTCCCAGGTAATTGGAGCAAAGCCATTGCAGGAATGCAAAAGAAACTCCTGAGACCAATATAGCAGGTAATACTTCCATGGATTTCTTAAATCCCGCCATTAACAGGACCAGGTAAAGCGGCAGAATAACCGACAGGATGGGAAGGGTTCTGCCAACCATTTGAGAAATGGCCATCTCGGGGATTCCCGAAACATGCGATGCAACCGTTATGGGTATTCCGATAGCGCCAAAGGCAACCGGAGCCGTATTGGCAATGAGGCAGATGCCCGCTGCATAAAATGCATCAAAACCCAGTCCTACCAGCATGGCCGCAGTAATGGCTACCGGTGCCCCAAAACCCGCCGTCCCTTCTAAAAAGGCACCAAAGGAAAAGGCGATCAACAGTGCCTGCAGCCTCCGGTCAGAGGTAACCGAAGCCATGGAATGCTTAATAATCTCGAATTGACCGCTTTTAACCGTAATGTTAAATAAATAGATCACGGTAATAACGATCCAGCAAATTGGGAATAAACCGTACAATATTCCATGGGCCGTCGACAGGAAGGCCAGCTTTACCGGCATTCCGTAAACGGCAATGGCAATAATTACCGCAACGGCCGTAGCCAGCAAACTTGCCTTGTATCCTTTCATTTTCTTCAGGATCAATGCCCAAAAGATAAAAAGGATCGGTACCAAAGCCACCAGGGCCGATAGGGCAATGTTGTTTAATGGATCGGTGGGTTGGGTCCAATGCATGATTTCGTTTTACTTATACCCGAAGTGACTATTTCTTTTATATGGAATATAAGGTGCCAAGATATTTATTTTTGGCGATAAACAGGTATTGGTTTCATTTTCTTTTTGTCCATCTTCCGTGGCAGCATAAATACCTGCCCCTCCTTGTTGCAAAAGTAAAGACCAGATATTGAGGGTTTCCTTCCATTGCCATCTGCCCAGAAAGCATAAAATTCCGGGTTGGCGTTTACGGGACGACGCGGAAATTGCTGGTTGTTCTTGCAGCCGGGGGTCAGATCCTTCACTTTCTTCCAATGCAGGCCTTCATCCTGGCTCGTCCACATGACAATCCCACCACCCGTATTATAGGCCTGTGGCCCCGGGTCCGTGGGAGCGATGATCCTCCAGGTACCGTCCTTCTCTATGTATAAAGAGCCCATGTCGTAATTATTATCAGAGGTCGTAATGGGCATAATGCGCCATTCAGCGCCCGTCCAGTGTGCAGTGTACCAATGCCTCGGACCGTTCTGGGGACCCGGCTGCCAGCCTTTCGTCGTCTCATACATGATGACAGGGTTACCCTTTTTATCAAAATTTACATCATTGATGTAAACCTTTAAGCCTTCTGATACATAATCATGCACCAGGGCATCGTTTTTGATTTCCCTTAAAGGAAGCTTTGCCGGGGTACCCGCAACCGTTTTCCAGGTCTTTCCAAAATCATCCGTCTGAAGATAATAAAGATTAGTCCTGTAGTCCAACCCTGCACCCTGCTTCCGGTCAGGATGATAGTTGAAAGCGGTACCTACCTCGTGGCCGCGCTGGGCACTGTTCTGGTAATGCCCCTGCTCAATATTAGCCAGATCATGCCACTCCGACCAATGAACACCATCTGCACTGGTCATATATGCAGCGATCCGGCAGGCCTTCCTGCCTGAGGGCAGGGATTGTACGGTATAATGGGTAAACAATGCAAGGAATCCTAAATCCTTGTCGTAATAAATCTGTGCATAGGAAAAGTTATTCAGGGGCACTTCTTTCCCATTTTCCAGTTTGGTGGGATGTACGTTCTCAAACTTCCTGATATCGTAGGGCCTGACACTCCTATGAATAAAGGATGGCCTGCCAGCCCCATGCGCATTGGAGAACAACCATATATACCCGTTTTTATCCACCTGTATGCAGGGGTTATCATGCGCATCATCGGTATGTTTGTCCAGCACGATTGTTGGCCTGGATACTTTCCCTGTCCGGTGATCATAATAGCTTACTTCATGATACAATGTTTTGCCTGAATCATCCGTTCCGCCATAGCAGAAAAAAGTCTTATGCACTTTGGGAACATATACAGAAAAAGGATAGATATTGACAGGATACGTTCCAAGACCACCCGCATATTTATATTGATATTCGCCCCCTATATGTCCAATATAATACCATATCCCACGGTATCCATCATCCACCTTATTCATTAATTCAGCACCGGTGGCCCTTACTTTTTGGTCAACAACCTTATTTCCTTGCGCCATGATGCAAACCGGCAAAACGATAAAAAAAACAAGCCCACACTGCCTTTTTAAAATGTTCTTTAGCATGATTTCCGTTTTAACATTTAATAATCATTAATCGGAGCTTCGTACATTAGAAAAGGCCCTAAAATATGGGTAATTAACTAAAAAAAAGCATAATTGTTGGATCCCCTCAAAAAGTCAAATTCAGCCAGGAATGATAGCATGGGTTTGCGGGTAATGCATCATTGGTATAATTATAACCCGGAACATACAGTTTCCTGGCTGTCTCAAAAATGGAAAGAGAGCCATTCGGGAGTTCGGCATCCCAGTCTGCTCATGCTTGTGTAATAAGACATCTCGTTTTTCCGACTACTCTGATGGCTTCCAACGCACCCATTTTCCGGCTTGAAGTACCCAATCTTGCTATGGAAGCAGAATGATTATTAATTGCCTCAAAACACATACGCTTACAAAACCGTTCAACCTTATTGACTCAACATCGATCTTTTAAGGATCTAACGGATCAGACGCATCCATTTGCAATGATTTCTTCACCGGATAAAACGTTAGGTCAAACCTATCAACCTGCTTCATACCACGCCAGGGAACATAATCCATTACCCGAATACACCGGTCTTTGAATCTTTTACTACAAATATAATCAATTTGATCGGGTGTAGAAGTACAAAGTATCTGTTTATCAGCAGGTATCAACTGTTGGTATATAATACGGTTAGTATTACGAATATTAGTAGTCGTATGCCTTGCATGAGGTTCCATAATGACAACAGAATCAGGAATACCTAATTTATCAACAAGGTACTTCTTCATTTCAAACGCTTCACAATATGGCGTCTCAAATGGATGCACGAAACCACCTGATACTACAATAAATGGAGCTTCCCCTTTCCTATATTGTTCCGCGCCAAGAATACACCTATATTTACCGAGCGGGCTTATTGGCTTATTATTCACCGGGCCTTCGCCGGGAAGGAGAATCACCGAATAAGGATATTTTCTCCAGTCAATGTATGATATACGCCGGTAAGCTTTCGCATTGGTAATGTCAAGAGGTTCAAAGCGGGCAGCTTCATCCCGGTAATTAACAAATAATAAGAAAAGCGATAATTGCAGGCCAGGTTGGAAAAATAAATCCATACTATCTGCATTATGGTCAAGCATAAGAAGAGTTTCCTTCATTAACAACCTGTAGTGTTTTCCGCTTACAGCAAAAGTAGTAGAATCAATAGAAGGATAAAGCAATCCTTCATTGGTCGTATAGGCTTTAAGGATATAATTCATATCCTTAGCCGCATCTTCCCAGGCCTTCTTTACCAAATCGATATCATTTAATGAATGATACCGAATAAAATAACCGGAAGCTCGCATATTTTTACCAAGGATATGTAACGCTCGATTATGTACATTAAACATCTGTACAAGATCATGTTCAACACTTTCAGTTTCTTCCTTTGTCCATAAAAACGGCGTAACATAACACGTAATACTATCAAGACAATGATACGGAGTGTTCTTAATATCATTCTTTAACTCAAGAAGTCGGTGATGTAATGATTTATTCTGGCTAATCACACTCTTTACTTCCGGTAGCTGCTCCATCAATGTTAAAAAATAGAAATCCTTATCCTGAACAAGGTTATTACTCTTCAAAAAAGGATAAGAGGGATCGAAGACAATTGATTGCCCAAAAGAAAAAATAGGCATCAGGTATATTGACAGCAGCAAACTGTAACGCTTTATTTTCTTCATACCTTTTTTTTACCTCCAAAACAAAACATCTTTATCTTGTAATCCTTCGTTAAGTAAACCCTGTATTTTAACCCCAGATTCTCACAGGCGGGGTTGACCGGTGGCACATTAAGTTCTTACTCGTGTTTCCACTGTCCGACTTGTCAAACCCGGCATCTTCAGCGTCCATGCTATAGCTTGGTACTCTCTTTCCTGGTGAGTTTCCGACCTGACACTTTTCTCATGGCATTGGAACGGCAGATCCTCACATTTCATGCAAATGCCTGTCACAAGATCACACCATATGTACGCCGGACGCCGTAAAGACAACTGTCATGTTTTTGTTTCTTTGCTTATCTAAGATGCTACGGACCTTTGGCTTTGATATCATCTAACCCCTTCATTCACCAGCGATTCACTTGTGTTCATCCCCTAATGACTTATCCATTTCTGTGCTGCCATTTGCTTTATTGCCCACCACCGCAGGGTTTAACCGTAGCGGCATCGAGACGGTTTGAAACAGGTGTCTGTTGACC
>DASULB010000203.1:0-2639 GCA_036278455.1 Chitinophagaceae bacterium
ACAGGCCGCCCCCTAAAAGGTTGCGTGGTTTTTACAAATGCTTACCCGTTGGTTCTGGATTCCTGCTTGTACCTGTCTTCCAGTTTTTTCGTGGGCAAAAATATCTGAAAGCCGAGATTGATGCCGATTTTATTGACCGTGGTAGCGTTTCCAAAACCAATGACCCCGTTATAGTTTACTGATCCATCCAGGGATACATTGGGTGTGATAAAATAAGACAACCCGGGGCCCACACTAATGCCCAATCCATTGGTACTTCCACCGCCTTTGTTATGAGAAACGCCCTGGAAACCAACAAAGGCTTGTAAAAAGAATGCGGCATGTTTGGAGAACTGTAACTCGGGTGGAGTGGAGAAATAATACCTTGCCCAGGGACCTATGCCGTAAGTGAAAGTAGTAGGCGCACCTTTCAATGCATCTATTCCCAGGTCCACCATGCCGCCGAGAGCGAAATTATTCCGAAAGAAATAGGCGATCGAAGGGCTGATCGACAGGTTGAATTCATTGCCCTCGTTTTGAAAAGTCCCTGTGATGTTGGCGAGTTGGGAACCAAACATCAGGTCACCCCTGGCAGTCTGTGCACTAACGGTTACACTTAACGTCATCAGCGCGGCGCTAATAAAGCCGATCATTGAGTTTTTCATAAAATATAGATTGAACTGTTAAACAAAAATGTTTACAACCTGATTACATAGCCGGTGTGGCTGATCCGGAACCCCGGTGAAAGCAATAGTGTTCTCCCGTCTCCGCTCAAGCCAAATTCCAATAGACAGCCTCTGACAGAGAGCTTCTGATAGATGGCGGCAAACCGGATAGGCAAGCGATTACCTGCCAGTTTATCCCACTTACGTTTCCGTGCATACGAGGGTTATTTTTATAACGCGCTTCCGCCTGTGTCACACCGTTCCACTCACCTGCTCACTTGATAAATTCAAAGTTCATTCCACGATTAAAACATGTTTCATTTGAAACAGGGCCACTCAAAAACATCGTGTATACTGCACGCGTGCACCGTCAATCTGGGTGGAAGGCGGTTCCGAAAAAATTCGGCAAGGACCTATTTTCCAGCGCTTGCGGTTATAACCATTGTTTCTAAATGGTTAGGAACCTCTCAAGGGCGCATAAAAATGAAACGATCGGGGAAATATAAATAACCGGAAAATAACGATGCTGCGCGGACACATCACTATAGGTCCCTTATCCACGCAGAAAATCAGGAGATTTGTGGAAATATTTCCCCAGGAAACAGGCGGGAGGGTCCCGTGGGACTGTCGCAGAAAGATACCGCAGCACCTTTTATCAGCAACACCTCCCTCCCTGCCCGCTTCCGCCATCGGTGCGTTAACGCACGTTGATTTCGGCAAGCTTGCCGTCATGGGGATGGGTCAGGTTCTTTAATATCTGGGCCAGGACAAGTCCATACAGGACGAAGCCTGTAAAAACAATATAACCCGGCTGCAGCGAAGTCTGATTGGTAGTGATGCTGGTAAGGGTATCGTTATGAATGTTCAGGCCTGAAAGCTCGCTGTCCAGGATGCCGTTGAAGCCGATATAGGTCATCAGTATGGCGACGACCATCACATCGGCCATGCTCCACTTACCCGATTTAAAGGCAAAATATTCGATCACTCTATTCTTTGTCCAGCCTCTCCTGCTCAAAATATAGATTCCTGCGGACAGCAGTTTGGTCACCGGAAACACAATGCTGAAACACAGGATGAGCACCCCGACGATGATGGCGTCGTATTTGCCGGTTCTGATCAACAGGCCCACCACATCCACGATGCTTTTGCTTTGGAAAAAAAGTACCTGGTTCTTAAAGGAAATAGTCTCTCCCATCAGACGGAAGTCCAGCGACTGAATGCGCGCGTCGATCTCGATCATCGTCGTCGTGAGGCCTACCAGTAAAAGAATGACTGCCGAGAGAATACTCATGATATAAAGCGCCGTGTGCAACTCCGGGCGTTTTCTCAGAAACCACCAGAGGGACAACATCACCAGGATGCAACCCAAAAGCCCAAAAGCATAATGATAGGTGGTCTCTCTTATGGCAGAAAGCGCTTTGGCCGTCACCTCGTTAAATTCCTGTACGTCCCTTACGTGGTACTTATCCAACAGGGAATCCATGGCGCGCTTTTCAGCCTCCAGCGACCTGTCGTAAGTGCCCTGTTCCCACTCTTCCAGCTTGCTCTCAGCCAAATGGGACAGCTTCCTTCTGGTTTCAGGCTTTTTGATCTCTTCCATAATTTTCTTCGAAAAGACCGGCACCAGTTTATCCAGGTCTTTCCTATTGACCAGGGTATTGAAAGCCAGCTTCCTTAGCTTGCCGCCAATGGTTCTCTGCGGCCGTTCGATCATGTCGACGGTGGTGTCTATCAGTGAGTGAAGGGCCCTGCTGATCTCGTGATGGATGTCTTTTTCCTGCGCCCTGGTCAGTCTGAAGTCGCGGATCCGCTTATTGACCACTGCTACGATCTTATCCCGCCATTCACTGACCGAAAGCAGCCCGAAGGTGATGTTGTTGACCGTGCTGTAATCCCCCTTGATGGTTTCCTGCCTGGCGGAAAGCCTGTGTACCTTGTAACCGCAAAACCCGGCGATCACAAGGAGTACGGAAAGAGAGGCGATCAGCACGGCCA
>DASULB010000204.1:0-7351 GCA_036278455.1 Chitinophagaceae bacterium
ACCGTTTCAGCTTTTTTTGATCTTTACAGCGTATATATCTTCTGTTCCTTCAAAATTGGCCCGGAAGATCACCCATTTTCCATCCGGTGAAAAATGTACATTAGGCTCCAGGGCACGGTACTTTTGATAGCTCATATTGACCAGTTTTTCTGCATGCACTTTGGTCCCTTCGGGATGGAACAGGTATATCCACATGCCGTCGGTGGCCCTGGCCACCTGTGTGGGGTCACCACCATCCCCGCAAAATAATTGTTCATCGGGAGCGCTATTGTAATGGATGGACCACTCATTACGCTTCAACTGGTATCTGTGCTCTGTACCTGTTTTAACATTGACCCCTGCAATGTAAAAGGTAACTGAACGGGGTATCTGTAAATCAAACCAAACGGTTTTACCATCGGGGGCCCACCATTCATGGCCGTTTATCTCTCCTTTTACGCTGCGCTTATGCAACAATTTTTTTTGCTTTGTTTTGACATTGATCAGCCAGGTCCTGGCTACCTTATCCCAGGGACCCTCATGCGCGTATAACAATAAATCAGGGTTGACAGGGGAGAACTGCTCGTGATTCAACCAGTTATCCTCACTGTCTATTTTTGTCAGGACTTTTGTTTGGAGATTAATGGTAAAGAGCACATGTGGAATATGCGCATTATAAATGCGGGTGAAAAAACTTCCTTTTTTGGGGTATTTCTGCAATATCTTCCTTTCCTGTTCATCGCTCCAGACGCCCGCCAGCAGTGTTCCATCCGCATTGACACTGGCCACATGGCCATGAAAAGTGTTGGCAAATACATAGACCAGGCGCAATCGGTGAGAATCGATATTGACGGAAAATACGCTGTCTCCACTTTGAAAATAGGCGTCCCGGTTTTTCTTTTCCAGAATTTCGCCGGAAATTTTTTTGGGGAAGTGGGTTACTTGTTCGGACGCGTCATTTTCCAAATTCACCACAAACAACTGGTCATGGTGACCGGCACTACCATAATAGAGCATTTCCCATCCTTTGCCATCGGGTGTTTTCACAAACGGGTTGTTGTGGAAATAGAAGCTGCGGTTGTTCCCGTCGCGTCTGCTTAGTTTAACCACCTCATGGCCTGTGCTTTGGTCGATCCATGCGTTGGGCATCCTGTGCCCGCCTGTTGGTAAAACGGGTATCGGTTTCGGTTGTCCGAAACAGGCGGCACCTGTAAATAGGACGGCAATAAGACAAATTAGATATTTCATGGCTGCAAATAATGGTGAGAGCGAACGCGATTAAAATGTTTGGTTATCCGCATGAGTGATTTTTTTATCGGGGAGGGGAGGTGATTGGAACAGGGTAAAATTTTCAGTGTTTTTTAAATGATACAGCGGAGTGTCGTGCCTTTTAATCAAATTCATAAACCGCAATGTTGCCTGCCCCACATCATCCAGGAATACCGCAGGTCTCCCATCGGGTTTTTCTGTACGGATCTTGATATCGCTCAGGGTGATTCCCTTGGCATGCCGGATATAAAATCCGTAGGAGGGTAGTGTCCCGAACATGGTGGGCTCCGGGTAACCCTTTTCATTTTCGGGGGGCGTGATGCCGGCCTGTTCCGGAGTACCTCCTCCCTGCACGAAGAACTGGACATGGCTGATGTTCACATCCTGGATGTCATGTCCGGGGATGCCCGATATCGTGGAAGCGGCACGGGAAGCACTGTTGTATACCACGATGTTACTGATGTTGACCCGCCTGAGGTGGCCGGCCTTGGTGCCGGCGGGTCCCCGCAAACGACTGCCAAGCCGTAAAAAGATTGGCATGTTATAGATATGACGCATGGTAATGTTGGAGATGGTTACATCTTCCAGGTCACCACCATCGACTGTTTCGAGTGCCAGGCCCTGGCAATGATCGAAAACACAGTTGGTAATCGTGATGTTCTTAAAACCACCGTTTGATTCGGTGCCTAATTTGATGCGGCCCGTATGGCTGACATGGAAGCTCGGGTCATATAGTTTGAAGGTGCCATCTATCACGGTGCCTTCCTGGAAATCGCCCGATACCATGCAGTTGCTGATGGTGACATCTTCGGTAGCCCGGTTATATCCTAATGCGTACGAGCTTTTCAGACATATGCCATCATCCCAGGGTGAGTTGACGGTGCAGTTGGTGATGCGGACATTGTGACAGCAGTCGATGTCCATGCCGTCCCGGTTGGTATCGATGATCAGGTTATCAATGGTCAGGTTATCGACCCCCGTTGCCAGAATACCAAAATGACCGCCGTGCAGGATTTTGAAATCACGTAATAAAACGTTGTGGCAATTTTTAAGCGCAATACTCTTGTCGCCCAGCCCTTTGGGAAGATGATCCCGCCGGAGATTCCTGGTTAATCCTTTTCCATAGATCAGCCCCGAGCCTATAATAGCAATATTTTCCAGGTTGACTCCCCAGATAAAACCGTTGTGCCAGTGGCTGTGGCCAAAATCCTGGTATTGGTCATGGGGGTTGGCTTCAGGTGCGTCGTAGGCGGATGAATCACTGATGGCCTCCAGGATCGTTCCGGTGCTCAGGTACAGGGTAATATTACTCTTCAGGTGGATAGATCCGGAAAGATAGGTGCCGGCTGGGAAAAATACGGTACCGCCACCTGCGACGGCTGCAGCATCAATTGCCCTGTTAATCGCTCCGGCATCATTGGTCTTACCATCTGCATGTGCACCGTAGTCTTTTACATTAAACCATATTGCCGGGGACTGTGGGAGAATGATTGGAGCAAAGGACACCGAAGGGGCTCGTTTTGGTACCGCAATGCAATTACCGGAAGCGATAACCAAGCATACGATAACCATCATCCAGGTGAAATAATGTTTCTTCATTTTATTTTTTTTAAAGCCAGGTGAATAATAACGTTTATA
The DNA here is from genome assembly GCA_036278455.1 of Chitinophagaceae bacterium. Lineage (GTDB taxonomy): Bacteria > Bacteroidota > Bacteroidia > Chitinophagales > Chitinophagaceae > FW021-bin31. The sequence goes on from DASULB010000204.1 coordinate 2,887, forward strand.
GTGATAGGTCTGCCATAGTCCTTTGCTTATATATCTCCGGTGTTCCCATAAATAAATGTGTTTTCAACAGCTAATGTAGCATGCTATCCCAGAAAAACCATCCTGTAGTGTCCTGTTTGTTGTGGAGGCTTTTGGTCTCTATTTATCTTGAGACCAACGCCATATTATTCCCGGCACCCTGGCTGCCTTTGCTGGTATAAAACAAATTGTTCTCACGCGCGGTGTCAGGGTAAACCCGATGCCGTCCATAACATTGTGGTTGACTGTCAGTAGCGCGTGCCTTTCCATTGATGGAGGTAAGGTACAAATCATGAGTCCCGGAACAAACGAAAATGTGAGGAGTGGAGATGGAACGATCCGGATCAGATGACGGCTGACTTTAAGGCGAAGGAATCCTGTACACGATGGTGGTGATTAAATAACCACAGGCTTTAGACGCACAGGCACTATCCGCTTCACGATGTTAACCGGTTACCACGATCAGTTTGGGCAGAGGGACTTATCGTGGTGAGTTTTCCATGCCGTATCTTTTTATTATTAAAATGTTGATTAAACACTTTTTAATGATTTTTACAGGGCCTTTTCAGCATTTGAACCGGAAGCAGATTGCCCTTGAAACCCCCGCCAGCAAGCTGTTTACGCCGGCCGGGTTGTGGGATGATCAAAAAAAAGAAGCGCAATCGTTCCCGGGAACGATTGCGTAAAAAGTGGTCAAAAAGCAGGACAGTACAGGATGGCCGGTTTGGTTGCTACCGGTAAATTTGGTCCATTATATAGCGGACGCGCGATGATGAAAATAACCGTTGTCATGACGCTTATATGCTGTGGTGATATAAAAGAAGGATATTAGAACCAGCATAAAATCATCCATCGCAAATTTATCTCTTTACAGATCAGTTTCTTTACTCTCATAGCTTCTGATGTGGAATTAAATCTGAGCCATAAGTTGTCTGAGGGACACTTTTGATCAACAAACGACAGAGGGTTTCCTTTACCAGGTTTTTCCTGGTGTTTTGTAAACGTTGCAAAAATATGTTGCAAAAAGAAGTTGTGTATTTCGGGTCCCGTGGACTGTGAACAACCCGATGCATACCTGGTGGCGGGTAATTTTTTGACGTGGGTATACTTTTTACCCCTGATGTTGAAATGAGAGGAATGGGTTATCCAGACTTGCTGCCGGGACAATGGGCACCATCTAACGTGGTCAGAAAAGGATGAATGGTCGGTTTCCTTTCAGGCTTTTCAGGATATAAACTTCGACACAAAATAGTTCCCATGAGTATGACCATCTTTTAAAAAATGATCATCTGAATGATTTTTTTATTGTCTAAACTTTTTGAATAATGAAATTAAGTACGCATTTCTCCTTGAATAAAATGAAAAGATGCACCTTTCAGCTCCTTTCAGGCATCATGCTGATCCTAATTTTTTTATTGGTGGCCGGCCCTCAATTAAGTGCTCATGTATTGTCTGGTCCGCTTATCCTGGCTCAAAGGCAATTGAGTGGTGTGGTGGTGGATTCTGCGACTGGAAATCCTTTACCCGGAGTGACCCTACAGGTCAAAGGAGGAACCGCTGGAACCACTACTGATGCCAAAGGAAAATACAGTCTGTCGGTTCCGGATAATGCCATACTGGAGGTGTCCTATCTGGGATATAAGACAAAAGAGATAACAGTCAATGGCAGGTCAAGGATCAATATCGCTTTGGCCGCTGCCACAACGGGGCTGAATCAGATCGTGGTCATCGGATATGGTGCAGTGAAAAAGAGTGACGTGACCGGCGCCGTGTCCAGTATCGGGCAGAAACAAATTGACGCGCGCCCGGTTTCAAATGCCATACAGGCAATGCAGGGACAGGTCGCCGGCGTGGATGTGACTTCAGATCAGCGGCCTGGTCAGATTGGTGACATCACCATTCGTGGCGTTCGTTCTTTAACCGCTTCCAACGCCCCTTTATTCGTCGTGGACGGAGTCCCTTTGACGACCGGCGGTATTGGCTACCTGAACCCAAATGATATTCAGTCGATCAACGTCTTAAAAGATGCATCGGCCACGGCTATCTATGGTTCCAGAGGCGCCAATGGTGTGGTAATTATTACCACCAAGCAGGGGAAGGCGGGTGAATTTAAATTAAGTTTAGCCAGTTCCGTCACCCTGCAAAAATTGGTTGATAACGCAACGCCGATGAATGCCGGTCAATATATCCAGTGGCGTCGCTGGGCCTATTACTATGCAAACCCTTCTTTATATCCCAGAGGGGACCAGCCGACCCGGGAAGCGGATTATAGTATTTTCAAAGGATCAAGCGATCCTTCGGCCTGGGCTAATATCATGAGGGGCTGGGCATCGGGGACCTGGGACGGATCCAAAGTGAAAACGACCGATTGGACCAAAATGGTGACAAGAACCGGGTGGACCCATGAACATACCCTCAGCGTCAGTGGTGGCTCAGATAAGATCAGGGGATATGCTTCTTTTGGCTATCTCCGTAACAAAGGAACATCCAAAGGGCAGGGGTATACCCGTTACTCGGGCAATACGAGCCTCACTTTTACACCCACCAAGTGGTTTACCTTTGGTGCCAATATCAACGCGAGCTATGGCACACAGGAATATGGTCAGTCAGCTTCCGGCAGAACGGCCATCAGTGCCGCCAGTAGTATTTATGGCTCGGCAAAGGCAGTTTATCCTTATGCCGTACCTTTTGACAGCGCAGGAGAACGTATTATTTATCCCGGTGGCGACCAGGCCGTCAGGACAGCGGTAAATGAATGGAATTATTCTCAGGATCAGCGTGTTACTTTCAGGACGGTAGGAAGTTTTAACGCGCAGCTGGATTTTGGGTCTCTCATACCCGGATTAAAGGGTCTCAAATACCGGATGAACTTTGGGCCGGATTTTTCCCTGTACCGGGATGGCGTGTATATTGACGGCAAATCGGCTATCCGGAACGGCACCAGCTATGCATCCCTGGCGAAGACGCAGACATTTTCCTATACGCTGGATAATCTCATTTACTACAACAGGGTCTTTGGTAAAAGCAGTTTTGATTTAACGCTGTTACAAACACAAACGGCCTATAATGATGAGAACAGTTCTCTGAGCGCCAATGCCATTCCTTTTGCCAGCCAGAAATGGAATGCGCTCACATCGGGAAATGTCCCTTCGCTGCTAAGCTGGAATTCGGGCCTGATCAAAAAACAACTGATGTCTTATATGGGCCGCCTGAATTATAGTTTCGCCAATAAATATTTACTGACGGTTTCAGGAAGATGGGATGGGGCGTCCCAGCTGGCCAAGGGACATAAATGGTATTTCTTTCCAAGCACTGCGGTGGGATGGAGGCTTGATCAGGAGCATTTCTTGCAGCATGTTTCCTGGATAGATCAGTTGAAAGTAAGATTTGGCGTGGGTACGACAGGCAATTCAGCTATCGACCCTTATGCCACAAAAGGAGGCGTTACCTCCCTGTTTTATCCCTTTGGTACAACCATTACCCCCGGTTCTGTCCCGTCTACCACCATGGCTAACCAGAACCTGGGATGGGAGCGGACGGTCCAGTACAATCTCGGATTTGATTATTCCTTTTTTGAGGGCAGGATTTCGGGTTCCGTTGACCTGTATACAACAGGCACAAAGGACCTGTTGATGGAGGAGTCTATTCCAACCGTTACAGGGTTTGGCACCACTTATGCCAATGTGGGGAAAACCGCCAATAAGGGATTTGATATCTCGGTGAATACGGTTAATGTCCAAACGAAGAACTTTAGGTGGACCACCACCCTGAACGCTTCTTACCATAAGGATCACATCGTGGCCCTGGCAAACGGAAATCAGGATGACATCAACAACAAATGGTTTATCGGCAAACCCATTGGTGTGATCTATGGCTATCAGGCAGCCGGGCTTTGGCAAGCATCCGATTCTGCACAAATGGGTAAGTTTAACGCAAGCGGAAGTTCTTTTCAGCCCGGAATGGTACATCCCGTTGATCAGAATGGAGATGGTAAGATTGATGCCAATCATGACCGGATCGTTATCGGTAATACGCTGCCGAAGTGGGTAGTGGGCACGGTGAACAATTTTTCATTCGATAATTTTGAATTTTCCTTTTTCTTGTATGGTCGTTTGGGATACATCTATGATACCAAAGGAGAGGCTGAGACAGGCCGTTTTAATCAGCGACTGATTGACTACTACAATGAGAATAATACAAACGCGGAATATCAGAAACCCATTTATACTGCGGGTACAGGAGACATCTATTACCAGAGCATAGGATACCGGAGCGGGTCATTCCTGGAGATCAGGAACATTTCCCTCGCATACAATTTTCCACCAGATGTGATATCCGGATGGGGCATGTCAAATTTCAGGATTTATCTTCAGGCAGCCGATGCGGGGATGATCTATTCAAAGATCAAGTGGATCAACATGGATGTTCAGAGCTCATACTGGAACCG
>DASULB010000205.1:0-3305 GCA_036278455.1 Chitinophagaceae bacterium
AAACGACTCTTCCGCAGCAGCAGCAAAATCAGCAGCCGCAGAGCACGTTCCCGCAGCAAAATCAGAACCAATCGGTTCTTCCGCAGCAGGACAAGTCTCAGAGTACGTTTCCGCAGCAAAACAATCAGACGATTGCGCCTCAGCATCAGGAACAGCTGGGCACATTTCCAAAGGATACCATCATCCCCGAACAGGGAGATACAACTGCTCCGGCACAAACGGATACCACGAATACTGACAGCTCAGGATCGTATACCCCGCCCAATTCCTAAAGCGAATGTTTCATCATTAAAAAGCCCCGCTAAAAGCGGGGCTTTTTTTGCATTTTTTTGGATAGAATAAAGATTATACATACCTTTGACTGACCGAACAGTCAACGATTAATTATGGCCCCCAGAAAAAAAGAAGATTTCATAGAAATGCAGGAAATCAGTAGAAAAAAAATTCTGATGTCGGCTTTCGAGCTTTTTGCCAATCACGGCTACGTAACAACCACGGTGGAAAAGATCGCTATAAAGGCAAAGGTTTCCAAAGGGTTGATCTACCATTATTTCAACAGCAAAGAAGAAATTCTCAAAGGACTATTTGGACTCTTAAGGGAAGAATCAAAAGGCTTGCTTATTTTACGAAAAGAGCTCCCTGCAAAAGCATTCTTAAAACAACTTATTGATTTCAGCATCCGTTACATCACGCAACAGACCAAAATAAACCGATTGATCATTGCCCTTACCCTGCAGCCTGATGTGATCAGCGGGTTAAAAGATGATTTGGAAACGATGCGGAAGGAGTGGATGGAACCATTATTCATCATATTCAAAGAATTAAATTTCGATAACCCGGAAGCAGAAGCATACTTATTTGGTGCTATGATGGATGGTCTTTCCATAGGATATATCACCATGGGGGAGGGATACCCGCTAAAAAAATTAAAAAAGCTTATCGAAATGAGATATGGCGTATAGCAGGATCAAATGATTTTTACCCGTAATTATTAACTCATGAAATGGTATCTTTCTAAAATAATCTTCCGCATCCTGACCCCTGATAAAAGCGGGCCAGGTCAATTTGAAGAGAAGATTCGCCTCATCAGGGCCCAAACAAAACAGGATGCTTTACAAAAGGCATCTGCTTTTGGCGAGAATGAAGAATCGGAATTCACCAATGCTGCAGGCCGGAAAATAGGGTGGGAGTTCATCGCGGTCTCCGAGCTGCGCCTGTTACCCCAATTTACCGACGGCATAGAACTGAATTCACACCTGGAAGAAATGCCGGCCATGGAAGAATTTATTTCTTTGCAAAGAGATAAACATAGAAAACTATTTTTAAGCGTATCAGGAGACAAACAGCCGGAGAAATAATGTTCCTTACTGTAACCTTTTATAAAAGAAATAGAAATCTAAAACTGTTTTTTGCTCCAAAGGAATAAGGGCACGCAAAAGACGGAATGTCAATTAAGCCGTTACAAATGGTCAATATGGCAAAAAAAAGTGACATTCTTTGAAAGGCGGTTTTGATCTTTGAATATTCTCATTGGAATCAGTGATTGGGATAGTATAAGGCAGTGGCTACTTTGCAATATCCTCTCTCATATTATGTATTTTTTATAAATTTCTTTTGACTAACTCAATATTGTGAAAATTAACGTCCGTTGCTTAGATTATTTTAATAAATTTGCTTGAATCCCTAAAAACAAGCAAAATTATTCTAACATGAGTGAAATCGTAGCGGTAGAGACAGAGAACAGGACAGTTGAGGATTTCATGAAAAAGATCAAAAACCGGAATGCAAATGAGCCGGAATTCCTACAGGCAGTAAATGACGTAGCTGAATCGCTTATTCCTTTTATTGATGCCAATCCTAAATATAGAAAGAACAAAGTGTTGGAAAGAATCGTGGAACCGGAAAGAGCAATCATATTCAGGGTACCATGGGTAAATGACAAAGGTGAAATAGAAATTAACCGGGGATACCGGATACAGATGAATAGTGCCATCGGCCCTTACAAGGGAGGATTACGTTTCCACCCCAGCGTCAACATAAGCATTCTTAAATTCCTGGCATTCGAACAGGTTTTTAAGAACAGCCTGACGGGATTACCCATGGGTGGGGGAAAAGGAGGTTCTGATTTTGATAGCAGGGGGAAATCCGATAATGAGGTTATGAAGTTCTGCCAGAGCTTCATGACGGAGCTTTATCGCCACGTGGGTGCCGACATAGATGTGGCGGCGGGTGATATAGGCGTTGGAGGGAGAGAAATCGGTTATCTTTTTGGCCAGTATAAGCGCATAACTGCCCGTTTTACCGGCGTGCTTACTGGAAAAGGTACCGAATACGGAGGCAGTATGATCCGTCCTGAGGCGACAGGATATGGCCTTGTTTATTTTGCGGAAGAAATGCTAAAAACGAGAGATGAGTCCCTGAAAGGGAAAATCATTACGATATCCGGATCGGGGAATGTAGCCCAATATACAGTTGAAAAGTGCCTTGAATTCGGCGCCAAAGTAGTTACCATGTCAGATTCAGAAGGATTTATTTATGATCCTCAGGGCATAGACCAAAAGAAGCTGGATTTTATCCTGGAATTAAAAAATGATCGTAGAGGGCGAATTAAAGAATATGCGGAAAGATTCAATTGCGATTTTTTTGAAAATGGTCGTCCCTGGAAAATCAAATGCGATATTGCTTTTCCCAATGCGACCCAGAATGAATTAGACGAAGAGGATGCACTCTCGCTCATTGATAACGGTTGCTTTTGTATAGCCGAAGGCGCCAACATGCCCTGTACGACGGAGGCTATCCACGCGTTTGAAAAGGCCGGCATTCTCTATGGTCCCGGCAAAGCGGCTAACGCCGGCGGGGTAGCGGTATCCGGGCTGGAGATGTCACAGAATTCGCTCCGTTACTCCTGGAACAGGCAACAGGTAGATGAGAAATTACAACAAATCATGAAACGGATTCACCATATCTGCGTAGAATATGGCAAGCTGGATGATGGCTATATCAGTTATGAGAAAGGAGCCAATATTGGTGGATTTGTCAAGGTGGCGGATGCGATGATCGCACAGGGAGTGGTATAAACCAAAAATATGATGTAAGATTGGACAGGTAAGATACGTGGAATTCAAAATTTGCATATTTCCTGGAAACCGGAATTACTCCCAAAGAAGGGAAAGTGATTTCTTTAGATTGATGAAGCCTTACCTCTATAATATTTTCTCAGTTTATTTGTTGTTGACCCTGATCTCCTGCGGCAGCCCTAAACCTGCCGGGGAGGTAAATCGACCGGGGAAAACTGCCATAAGCGC
>DASULB010000206.1:0-10208 GCA_036278455.1 Chitinophagaceae bacterium
ATCCTGCGAAAGGCCAAGGAAATGGGATACAAGCCCAATCCCATGGCGAGGAAATTATTGCAAAAGCATTCTTATAACATTGGCGTCATCGTTCCTGAATTTGTCAACTCCTTTTTCCCGGAAGTGATCATTGGCATTCAACAAGTCTTCCTGGAAAAGAACTATCAGGTGATCATCATGCAATCCAATGAATGTGCTGAAATAGAATTAAAGAACCTGATCTCCATGGAAAGCAACATGGTAGATGGATTATTAATATCACTTTCCAAAGAAACCCAGAATTCGGCTTATCTTGAACAACTCATCAGGGATAAATTTCCCGTCGTACTCTTTAACAGGGTGAATGATGACAAATTTCCTGTCTCAAAAGTGGTTTTCAACGATTATAAGTGGGCCCTTTTTGCCACCGAACATCTTATAGAGCAGGGATATAGAAAAATCTTTCATTTTTCGGGTCCACGACATTTAACACTCGTCAAAAACAGAATCAACGGTTTTAGAAAGGCACTTCTTAAGCATAGAGTTCCATTTAATGAAAATCAGATTATTGAAACAGGGTTCTACATCGAAGATGGGGAACAGGCGATGGGGCAGTTGATTAAAGCCGGTAATATTCCGGAAGCAATATTCACCACTAATGACCCAACCGCCATTGGCGCAATGAAGGTTTTAAAACAACATGGTTTTAATATTCCGGGGGATGTGGGAGTGGTTGGATTTTCCAATACGAAAATGGCTGAAATCGTAGAGCCCTCTCTTACCAGTGTAGTACAGCCAACTACCGAAATGGGGCGAACCGCCGCTCAATTGCTGCTTGAACAGATCAATTCATGCGAAGCCTGTGTACCTCAAACCATTGTCATGGATGGCAAATTTATAATCAGGGATTCCTCAGTGCAGAAAAAGTAAGTTAAAAGGTTGAACCTTTTGCTGAGATTGCTTTCTTATTTTAAATGAGTAAGGTTATCCTTTTCTTATACGGTAAATAATATTCTATTAAATCGGATAATTACCTGCTAATTATTCCGGTAACCGTAGCGGTTCTTCAATGCCTGTCTCTTGTTCGACCTGGCGGCAACGCCCGTCATAAAGGATTTGCCTGTGAACAGATATTTACCCATTATTCTCATCAGTGCCAGCGCACTCCTACATAAGGGACCATGGCTTTTTCAATGGGATGAAAATCACAGCTCCTTACACCGGAATTCCCATTTATATATCCGTTTCTAAACGTTTACAAACGCTTTTAAACATTTATATACGTAAGTAAATGTTTAAAAACCGGCTAAGCCCTCGCATGCCTCCTACATTTGCATCAACGCTTCAACAAGGTGCACCGAAGTGGAAACAACAACCGTTTAATTATTTAAAACTTTTAGTCATGAACAACATCAGCAACAGCGTAAGGCTCATCGGAAGACTCGGAACAGACCCGGAAATACGCAGTGTCGGGGAAGACAAAAAGGTAGCCCATTTCTCCATAGCCACCGATGAAATATACAAAGACGCCGCGGGCAATAAGATCAAAGACACCTGTTGGCATCAGGTGGTTGCCTGGAACGGACATGCTTCCCTGGCTGAACAATACCTGCACAAGGGACAGGAAGTGGCCATTGAGGGCAGGCTGAACAACCACAGCTATACCGACAAGGAAGGGAACAAAAAGTATGTGTCAGAGGTGGTAGTGAAGGAAATACTGCTATTGGGAAAGGCGCCAGCTTCCACTGACGGCTGATACCTTACAAAAAATCCTTTGGTTCCACTTGTACAAGGCGGCATTTTTCCAGATGCTGCCTTTTTTTTATGATATCAGGATAATAAGTTATCTTTGGTAAGCATAGAATATATAGTTGGGCGTTATATGAACAATCCATTATTGTTTCCATCGTCAACTAAAGGTCACTTTACCTAAAGACAACGTACCATGACATTAGGTGGCTTCATCGTTCTGCTGATCATCGCCGCCATCTGCGGCAGTATAGGACAGGCAATCGCAGGGTATTCCCTGGGCGGATGCCTGGTATCCATCGTAGTAGGGTTCATAGGAGCCCTGATAGGTGAATGGCTTTCGGTAAAATTCGCACTCCCCGCGATTTTTGTCATCCATATCCAGGGAGAGGCCTTTCCGGTTATCTGGGCCATTATCGGCGCCGTGATTTTCACCATCATCATAGGGGTAATCCGAAAAGGATTGCGAAACACCTAACGATAAGCCGACCACAGGATGACAGAAAAGAAAAGCGGTGGTCTCATTCAACACGACCTCAGGCCGGTGCTTCTTCCATAAAATCATTCACCTTCGGATGCAGGAAAGAAAGTTGCACGACAAGGGCAACCAACACGATGACCGCCAGAAGGGCAAAATCCCTGCCCAGATTTCCCTGATCGGTGGCCCTGCCCAAAAGATCCGTAATGAAGGCGCCAAAAAACACCCCCACCATATTCATCAACCCGTAAGCCGTAGCCCTGTATTTAGCCGAAACAAACTGACAAAGGATCGGCATGTTATTCGCATCGAACATCCCGAAGCCTATGCCGAAACAAACCCCGGCAGCCACCAGAGCAATTTCAGTATGCCCGAAACCCAGGAGCAATAAGGCGGGGATCGTTAACCCTACACCGATGGCGCTGGTATAAACCCTTCCGCGAATGTTTTTCAGCACCCACCGGTCGGATAAAAGCCCGCCAAGGATGACTCCTATAAAGGAAGACCCTGCTATGGTAATGGTTGCCATCGGTCCTGCCCTGGACATGGGCATGTGCAGGCTGTTTGAAAACAACGTAGGCAGCCAGTTCTTTGTTGCCCAGCCGGGAAGGCTGGGAACTGCAAAATACATCAGGATGATCCAGAAGGAAATGTTTGACAGTAACATCGCCAGGCCTTTCAAAACGGGTGGTTTTGTTTTAAATAATTTTTTATCTCTCGGAATGCTTTGTCCATGATCTTTGGTCTCCCTTAAAAAGATGATCAGCACCAGGGCGTAGGCGATGCCCACCAATCCGAACGAATGAAAGGTGACGTGCCATGTGTAAGCCGCTGCGACGGTGGCACCAAACCCTCCAAGGGCAGATCCCAGATAAAGTCCGGTCATATGAATGCCGATGGCGAGCGACCGTGTCTTTTTTTGATGGAAATCCGCAATCAATGCGAGCCCCGTGGGAAGGTACAATGCTTCGCTGACACCCATAAGTGCCCTTAACCAGTAGAGCTGGTTATAGGTCGTTGCAAAGCCCATGGCCAGGGTCACCCCGGACCAGACCAGTAAGCTCCCGACAATCAGCCATTTCCGGTTTAGCTTATCGGCGACGATCCCCGCAACGGGGCTCATAAATCCATATACCCACAGGAAGATACCCATCAGGTAACCGAAATTGGTCGCCGACTGCAATTCCCGGATATCGATCTGCATGGCGGGTCTCATGGTCGCCAGCATTTGTCGGTCAAGGTAGTTCAGTAATCCGACGCCCCATAGCAGGCCTACCAGCACCCAGGGATAAATCTTTTTATAATGCATAGGTGATAGGGGTTTAACTCACTCTTTAAGGATTTTTGCCGAAAATATGGCTGCGGTACGCACACCCGGACGTATCTCACCTGAAGGTATCATGATCCTGTCATCATAGCGGAAGATATTAGTGGTCGCAGGAGTCGGAAAAGGCAGATTGTCCAGTCTCTTCCAGGCATCTGTTTGGGTATTATATAAATAAATGTTCCGGTCGAACCCCGGATGATGGATAAAAAGGGAATCATAGCGTGCATGCCAATACTTTTTTTGTGTGCTGTCATCACCCGACACGCTCTTCCTTTTCAAGGTGGCCAGCTGGTTGAATAATCTGCCATCGTCCCCGCCTATCAGCAGGATATAATGATCGCCAACAGCAATACCGGTCCCGGCAGCCAGGGTAACCGGTTTCCCCTCCGTTCCCGTTATTCCATGGCAGGGTGACCATCCGCCTTTCACCGGATCAAATCTATATACCGTATTATAAAAGGTAGTCACTCCATCGTGTTCAGCCGTCCTCCCTCCTATCAGGTAAAGACAGAGGTGCTCTCTGTATAGCTGGCTGGCCAGCACCGCATCGGATAAAGCGCCCGCAGGCAACGCAGGCAATCGTTCCCAATGGGCGGATGGATCCTGAAGATTAAGCCGGTAAAAGCCATCCTGCTTGCCCTGCTTATTTTCGCCGCCCGCAATATAAACAGTATCCCCGATCCGCGCGGCCGCCATGGAAGCCAGCGGCATGGGAAGGTCCGCCAATGGCTTCACTTCGATGTCCTTTAACCTATCATTCCATCGCAATAATGAAACACGGGAAAGATAACCGCTGTCGTTTTTCCCCCCGATGCAGACAATGCCCTGGCTGGTGGTGAGCGAGGCGCCATAAGCCACCGGATAGGGAAAATGGAATAAGCGGTCCATCCATCTCCCGGGGGTTCCATGATCAAACGGTAAGACATATACCGTATTCCAATATTTCTTGGCGCCGCTTTGCCACGCCGGCTTTCCCGGAAAATTAGCGCCACCCGCCACCATTAATTGACCGTTACTGACGCCGGAAAAAGCGCCTGCAACGCCCGGGTTTGGCTGGTGATCAAGGGGCGGTAAAAGGGCCAGCGTATCCCAATGTAACCGGACAGGCCTCGCGCTTTTGTTTGGTGAACATGCAGTAAAAAGAGCACTGGCAAGGACCAAAGTAATCGCTCGCAAGAGGATAGTGGCCAAATTTAATCTCATCGAAAATAACATTACGGATTATCCTTTCAACTCATCAAAACGTTGGTATGCGGGACCGCATTACCAATGATCGGTACGGAAGGGCGCCACCGGCAGGCCTTCCGTATTATACAGGTCGCCCTTCACCCAGTCTTTAAATCCATACCGTACACTGGCAGGGTCGGTAACCTCATCACCTTCCACACGGATAAAGCTTTTATAGATTGTCGCCTTTGCAGGATGAAAAACTTTGTCTTTACCCGCGATCTCAAAGCCATTGATCGTTGAGTCAGTACAAAAGAATCCATGAGGGGCATTGGTAAAGGACAACAGCACAGCGCTCCCCTTTATTTCCATTTTATCAAAAAGCGGACTCTGGCATGCAATCCCTCCTTTATGATAAGCACTGTCAAGGGCCAAATAAAGCAATCTTTTGCTGATGGTGGTTTTATCCGGTGGATGAACCGTATACTTACTTCCCACATCGATACTAACAACCATTCCGGCATCAGGGATCTCCTTCAGCGCTCTTTGCTGTGCCTCCCTTAAATAGGCTGCCGAGTCCCTGTTTCTGCGATAGATCCATGGAGCAATTTGTACATAATAAAACGGCAGGCTACCCATGTCCCAGCGCTTGCGCCATTGCCTGACCATGGATGCCATCATTTTATCATAGTTATAGGGATGAGAACCGGGATGCGATATGTTGGCCTCGCCCTGATACCAAATAAACCCTTTGATCCCAAAACCCGCAATAGGGGCGATCATCCCGTTAAAAAGGCAGGTCGGACGCAGGCGGTCAGCTTTTAAGGTGTCATGCTCCAAGGGGGTCTTTACACGCGGAAAAGTAGCCAGGCTTTCCTTATCCATCCAGGCTTCAATAGGCGTTCCTCCCCAGGCAGCCTCAATAACACCTACCGGCACCTTTAATATCTGCTGCATCATTTTGGCAAACTGGAATCCGACAGCGCTGAAAGTGCTGGCGCTTTCAGGGGTGGAAATTTCCCAATCCCCTTTACAATCGGCCAGGGGTGTATTGGAGACCGCCCGCTGCACATGAAAGAGCCGTAGCTGGGAATCACCGGCATTCATCAGGATATCATTAGAATGTAAAATCGGAGTATTACGATAACCCTTCATGGATATTTCCATATTGGACTGGCCTGAACATACCCATACTTCGCCAATCAAAATGTCTTTCAGCGTTAAGGGTGCCCCGTCGCTAAATGATATGGTATAGGGACCACCGGCAGCCGGAGTACCTACCATCACCCGCCAATTCCCGGCCGCATCTGAACGGATCGTATAGGTCTTATGATTCCAGGAGGTGACTACCTTTACGGATGTATTGGCTGTGGCTCCTCCCCATAACGGGACCTCCGATTGTTGTTGCAATACCATATTATTGCCGATAATGGCAGGCAATTTTATTTTACCCCATGCTGTTGCTGTCACCAGTACAGCCAGTATAATTCCTAAGGTTCCACGTTTAAGCATGATATACGATTTTGATTGGTTAAAGATAACCGGACCTTCCGGGAAGAACAGTTTTATTCAAGAGCGCTCATTAAAAAAACCCATTATTTGTAAATCCTTCTCCAACGATTTTACCGCCTCTGCCTCTAAAGGTTGCAGTGGAAGACGGACAGGGCCACAGTCCGTTCCTGCTAATTTCATCATCGTTTTTTGTGCGGCCAGGCCGCCATATTTGTTGATAAGCTGCACCATCCTGACCGCCTTCATTTGTAAACGCTGTGCAGTGCGTATATCTCCCTTGTCAAAGGACACCTGAAGTTTTTCATACAGGGGCGCCGCGAAATTATAGGTGCTTCCGATATAACCTTTCGCACCTACGACAAGTGCACTGAGCAGCATCTCATCAGTTCCATATAACAGGTCGTAGGCACCTTCTTCAAAATTCAGACAGGCCTGATATTCATGGATCAGAGAGGTGGTATACTTGATCCCCGCCAGGGTGGGCAGCGATGCTGCTGCACGCCGGAGCAATTCAACCATATCCAGCGCTACGCCTGTTAAAGCAGGAATGTTATAATAATAAAATGGCATTTCGGGGGCGCCTGAAGCAATCTCTGCAAGGCAGTCAACCAGGGCCGACACCGTGTTAATTTTAAAGTAACACGGTGGTGTCGCAGAGATGTAATCAGCGCCCGCTTTTTGCGCATGGGCGGCCAGGTCCTTTGCTTCTGCAACACTATTATGCCCTACATGCACAAACACCTTAATTCTTTTCCCTGCCGCCTGCACGAAAGCTTCTACCAGGAGCTTGCGTTCAGCTGTGGTCAGTGAGGGGCCTTCCCCTGTGCTGCCGCAAACAAAGATACCTTTTACACGGTCGGCAACCAGCCGGTCAACCATTGGTTTTACTTTAGCGGCATCCACGCATCCGTCTTCCTTCATGGGCGTGAATGTCGCGGCAATCATCCCTTCCATCTTGTTTCTGGTCATGTTTTAATTTTATACTGTTACGAACAAACAGCTTTGTTTATTTAAAGATTTCCTTTGGTTTTAACTTCTCAAACACAATGCGCTCGTAAGGACTTTTTCTCCCCGCTTCATACAGGCATCCGATCCCGCCGTTTTCCAGGACTGTCATACAGGAATAGGCAGATGGCCCCGGATAAAGCGTTCTTATCACCGGCCAGCTTTTACCATCATCATAACTTACCCTGATGGCCATGTTATGCCGTCCGGAGGTGCTGGCGGGGTTTAAGAAAAGCAAAATATTCTTCGTGTGTTTGCCTGGCCATGAATAACGTATAATGCTCGCCTGACATACCGGTTCTACCAGATCAGGTACATCCTTTGGGGATGTCCAGCTGGCTCCTCCGTCATAACTGACCGATTGTGTCCTGCAATGCCTGCCGAAATACGAACGCATGTTCATCAGCAAAGTACCGTTTCCGTCCGCCACTTCCACTACCTGACATTCATTGACCTTTGGCCTTATGGTACCCCCCAGCTTCCAGGTTTTGCCATGATCATCACTGTAAATAATATGTACCCCATATTCATAGGTACCACCCCTCAGATGTCCTTTGGGATCAGCATAGCTGTGATCGCAGGGGATGACCAGGCGTCCTTCATGTGGGCCATTTTTTATTTGAATACCAATGCCCGGACCGGTCGCATACCAGCCCCAGGAGGTATCTTTCGTGGTACGGGTGATATTTACCGGAGAAGACCAGGAAAGCCCGTCATCCGAACTTTTACTTACCCATACCGTACGCGAATCCCTGACAGCATTAGCAATAATTTTTGCCTCTGAATCTTCTCCCAGATTATGCGTCATCAATAACCAGATCGTTCCCGTCTCCAAATCAACAACGGGGCAGGGATTGCCGCAAGTATTATCGCCGTCATCCCAGATAATGCTTTGTTTGCTCCATGATTTTCCACCATCCGTCGAACGTTTGTACAGCAGGTCAATATTTCCTGCATCTCCGGGTTTCTTCCGCCCTTCACAGAAAGCGAGCAGCGTTCCTTTCTTTGTAGTCACAATGGCAGGAATCCGGTAATTGGCATAACCGTTATCGCCGGAGCGAAAAAGCGTCAGGGTGTCTGGGCCAGCCATTTTAGTGGCGGAAGAAGATTGTGCACTGGCTGTCCCCAAAAAAGCAAGAGAGCCCAATAATAATATTCCGTACTTTATAGTGTTTAGTTTCATCACACAAATTTAATATCTATCCTATTCTCCCTGGAAGGGGCGGTTCGCTATTCTTAAACTACTGTTTAAAACATAATATATACCTGGCCGTTACCTTCATTTCACATCCCCGTTAGCTTTATTGCGCTCCCCGGCGCTGCTTTTACGGCTATCTGACCAGGAGCGGCCCCTCTCCACTAAAATTACCTGTCGGGCGATCTGCGAGCCATTTACCCATCAGACTGGATGCAGGCCACAGCCTCCGTATCCGGTTCCGTAGTTCTATTCTTCCTCTTTATTCCATGTCCCCGCTAAAAAACTCCGGTAAAAGCTCCCTGCATATCGACCTTGTACTTTCTATATGCCGGTCTGGAACACCCTTATAGGGCCAGCGCAGCCGGGTTCTTATATCTGTCCATCCACCAATGGCTGCCATAAATTTATCAGCAGCCTGATTAGAATATCCCGCGTCGCGAATAAAAGGAATGATATGATCCTGCATGAATTGCTGTATCCTGCCTTCCATTTCAAGGGCAGCATCCATATCTCCAGCCATCATGTCATACCAGCGTTGCGCAGCGCCGGGATGCAGACAGGCAACATTCGAATAAGCGCCGTTGGCCCCCATGGTGACGCCCGTTGCCAAATGATGTCCCGGCACAAAAAGGGAAAGATCCGGCACGAGCGCTTTCATTCTGGCATACCATCCTTTATCCCCGTCCGCTACTTTACAACCGACCAGTCCGATGCCCGCTTGCTGGATCTGATGGAATTCTTCGGGTGTTAATACCTTTTTCGCATGAGGCGGGTTATACAACACCAGGCCTACCGGTGTAGCACATTCAACCATGATCTCCAGAAACCCGATGACCTCTTTCATGGATGGAGCAGACCAGTCGGGCAGAACAACCTGGATGGCGGAAGGATGCAATTCCCTTGCGCGCTTTAGCCTTGAAAGGGATAATCGCGGATCAGGGTGGCTACATCCTATCTGGAAAGGCATCCTTGCCGCTTCGCATTTTTCTGCCAGCATCAGATTCAGGTGGTCGAATTCATCCTCGGTCTGGTTATAGAACTCACCCGCCGTACCATTGGAATAGATTCCATTGACGTGCATAGAGATCAGGGTATCTATCTCACCGCGCAATTTTTCGAAATTAATCTCGTCATCTTCTTCGATGGGCACTAGCAAGGTGCCCCAGTTACCAATGATCTCATTCGATTTTAACGGTTCCATGAATATAGTAGCTTGTTTTTAATCCTTCTCTTTGGCATCTTATCACTGATCTATTATCTTTGATAAAGTGCTGCCACTTCCTGGTCACTCAATGCTTTGTTGTAGACACAAAAATCATCCATCAGGCCCGTAAAATAGGTTTTATATGATCCTATAGGACCTTCTTGTGCCCCTATTTTAAAATCTTCGCTGTTGGAAACATCTTTAGCGGCGTTTTTTACCATCTCGCTCTTTTTAACACCGTCAATATATAACCGTGTTGTTCCGCCTTCACGCACACAAACCACATTATGCCAGGCGTCATCACTGAGCAGATTCGCCGCCCCCCCATAATTAATGATGTTGCCACCGCCTCCATCCTCGGTATCAAACCTCACCTGGCGGTCCGTTGTATTGTCCCCTATTCTAAGCCATGTTTGATTATCCCTGCTTCCTCCTGCTCCGCTTTCCTGCCAGATCATCATTTTCCCTGTCTCGCTGGTCTTGATCCAGCAACTGATGGTAAAATCGGACGTTCCGAAATTAAATTCCGGATTGTCCGGGAGGATGAAAGCACTGGCGCCGTCAAAGACAGCCGCGCTATTTGCATCGG
>DASULB010000207.1:0-8460 GCA_036278455.1 Chitinophagaceae bacterium
TCCCATCAATGTCGTAAGAATCCCTATTAGTAATATATTCCTGAAAGATTTCATGGCTTTATTTTTTATGCATTTGGATATCAAAAGAAAAATTTATCTCCTTTTTAATAGGAGGCCGGATATCAATACCCGGGATTTTGCTCGAGTAACGGGTTGTCATTTAAGACGTTCCTGTTGATCGGGAAAAGAATTTTATCCTTACTGCCGAATCCGGTTAGTGGAACGCCTGCCGCTGCTTCCCGCTCGTTGATGATCGGTGTCATCACGCTGATCACCTGCCCATTACGGATCAGATCAAACCAGCGTTTCCCTTCGCCATAGAGTTCCAGTTCCCTCTCCCATAGAATGGCATTCAGTAAGGAAACATCATCGGGAAAGTCCGCTGCAATATAAGCGGGCAGGCCGGCCCTGGTATGGACCATGTTCAGGTACTTTATTGCGCCTGGAGTATCTCCGGTTTTCTCGAGAGCCTCGGCATAAAGTAAATAAATGCCTGCCAGCCGGTACATTGGCGCATAAATATCAGCCTGTGAATTTTGGGGGTAGATCTGATGTCCGCTCGCATCTAAATTTACCGGGTAGAATTTCACGACTTTGGTGTAAAGGGCGGAATTGAAATCAAGCGTCTGCAATCCCCGGAGATCGCCCGTATTTGTCTGAAAATAATTCAGGACGGTGTCACCGGCCGAGAATTGATTGTTTGTATTCCCGTATCCGTAAGCAGTCCCCAGGTTACACCCGCCGTTTACCAGGTAGTCCCAATGAATACTCCAGATATTTCCATTGGTGCTGGTCGGGCTGATGAACAGGTTTCTCCAGTTTGACATCGGGTCCAGGGAATATTTCTTCAAGGCAAACAGGTTATTGGCCGCGGTGATGGCATCGGTGTATTTGTGCTGCCACATATATACATCGGTCATGATCGAATATACAGCCCCCAGGTTAAGATACCATACAGTATTATCGTCAGGATTAATCAACCCGGCTGCTTTTTGCAGATCGGGCAGGATAACGCTGTTAATAATGCTGTCTACAGGTGTTCTTACCTTATTGGGATTTACACTCAGATCCTTATAAGGCTTTGTCCAGACCGGGGCAGCCCCCCATACGCGTACCAGCCAGAAATAACAGAAAGCCCGAATGGCATAGCATTGGCCCAACGCATCATGTACGGACACAGAATCCGGATCCGGAACTTTGGGAATGTTTTCAATAGCCACATTGGCCAGATTAATGGTCGTGTATATTTCTGACCAGTCTGTCCATTTGGAACTGGAGGTTAATCCATTATACATATAATCTGAAGGACCATAGCCGGTTGTCTGCATGGCATCGCTACGCACATCACCCCACTGCACCATGTTATCGCCGATAAAGCTTTGCACTCCGCTGTAAACACCCGCCATGGCGGAGGTGATGTCATCCGCAGATTGCCAGAAATTTCCAGAGGCCAGTTCACTTTTTGGCGCCTGGGTGAGGAATTTTTTACAACCCCACAGGCTAAACACCAACATGATCGCGATGACTCCTAATATCTTTTTCATAATGAATTAATTTAAAAGTTAGCATTAATACCCAGTCCCAGTTCTCTTCTCTTGGGATATTTTCCGGTGTCATTTCCCAACTCCAGTACATTAGAAGAAGAGAATTCAGGGTCGTAACCGGTATAATTTGTCCAGGTCGCCAGGTTGGTGCTGAATAAATAGACGCTCAGGCTTTTCATTTTTAACCTGCCTGCGAGTTCCGGGCTCAGGTTATAAACTAACCGTGCATTTGATACCCGGATGAAAGAGCCGTTTTCGATAAAGCGTGAATTAAAGATCATATTACCCGTCTTTTTTCCCCTGCTTACTTCGGGAACATCGGTCCTGTCACCGGGTTTGCTCCATGCATGTACAATGACATAAGGCTGTGGCGCGATCCAGTGGGTGCCGTAGTTATCCAGGGTATAGGCTTTCTCGTTATAGATATCATTTCCCCAAACCGTATTAAGCCCTACAGTTAAAGACCAGTTTTTGTAGGTAAAGGTATTGACCATCCCGGCATAGAATTTTGGCTGCGCATTTCCGAGGAACTGTTGATCAGCGTCACTGATGGTGCTGTCCCCGCTGGGATTGGCAAAGTGAACATCACCGCCGGTTTGTAAGGTGCCGTTATTATATAAACGATGTACGTCCCCGGTATAAGTTTTCCCATCTTTGGTATAACCTGTGAAATTTCCCTGGGCATCAAAAACAGGCGTAAGCGGTATCCACTTTTTCCCCTCAACGGCGAAGGCATTTGACTGGTCATAAGCATATACGCCTAATGCCTTCCATCCATAAAAATCTCCTATTTTACCGCCTTCTCTGATCAGCCATTGGGCGCCTCCCGATCCGGTTTGTACAAAAGACTGGTTATTGTATAGTTTTTTAATGATCCCATTTTCAAAGGAGATGTTGAAATTCAGGTTCCACTGAAAATCACGCTTCTGCACAGGATAGGAATTAACGGAAAACTCCAGTCCTTTATCCTGGATGGAACCCAGGTTGATGGTGACGTCGTTATAGCCTGTTCCCGGAGGAAGAGGCCTGTTATATAGCAGGTGGCTCGTGGTTTTTACATAATAATCGGTTGTAAACTGGATCCTGTCTTTCAGGAGGCTGAGGTCTAATCCATAATCAATCTGGTGGGTGCTTTCCCAGCTTAGCCCGATATTACCAAAGGTAGAATTGGGTACGACACCGGATATGCCATTATAATAATTATTTCCAAACACATAAGTCTGCTGTGCTGTATAGTCGCCCACACGCTCATTACCATTGACACCATAACTGACCCTGACCTTGGCATCAGTCAGCCAGTTGCTTGCCCAATCCATAAATTTTTCATTACTGATGTGCCAGGCGCCGCCGATCGAAGGGAAATTACCCCAGGGGTGGGCCTTTCCGAACCTGGAAGAGCCATCCCTTCGAATAGTGGCATTCACCGCATATTTCCCTTTGTAGCTGTAACTGGCCCGTCCGAACAAGGACGCCAGTGAATTGGCCTCGGCGCTGGTCCCGGTTTTATTGAGCAGGATGGTTTGGGCCGCATTGGAAGTGAATATGTTTTGGCTTACATAGTCTGTGCCGGCTATCTTAAAGTCATTGCTTTTTGCATATTCCGCGCTGAATCCTGCCATCAGGCCAAAATCACTTTGCCCGATGGTCTTTTTATAATTCAGATAAGCCTGGTATTGCCACCCCAGAGAATAATTGAAGCTCTCATGCCCGCTATTGCTCAGGGGATTGGAGGAGCTCAGTATTTTTGGTGAAAAATAAACATTATGGGGAAGCGAAAGACTTACATCAAAGTTGGTGGTAAACTTGAGATCTTTGGTGATATCAAAATCCAGATAATTAAATACATCGCCCGAATATTGTTCGGTTTGGTTCATTTCATAAGTGGCTACCGAAATCGGGTTACGTCTGCCATGAAGGTACCCGGTCAGCGAACCGTCAGGCAAATAGACCCGAAAATTCGGTGGGCGTTGCAAGGCCTGGTTCAGGGTATTTCCCACATTGACGCCATTTTTCTTGGTATAAGAAAGCTGGATTCGGTTCCCGAATTTTAGCTTGGATGATACCTGGTAATCCAGGTTGATCCTGGCTTGTACAGTTTTGGCCCAGCTGTTGATGACGAGCCCCTGATCGTTGAGATAACGAAGACTTGCATAATAACTTAACTTTTTAGATCCTCCGCTGACGTTAAAATCCACTTCGGTCCTGCTGGCTATTTTTGTGAGTTCTCTTTGGTAATCATTGTCCGCGTTAAAGCTCGGGTTCAATGAATCTGCGCTCGTCCCGGCATTCGCATTGGTTGGACTTTGTTTTTGCTGGAATAACCGGAATAAATCGGAGTTGGCCTGCGGAAGCATATTGGCCAGTTTTCCATAGGTCTGCATCAACCTTACGCCGATTCGTGGCTGGCCTTCCTTTCCGTGCTTGGTCGTGATGATGATCACGCCATTGGCGGCACGGGAACCATATATGGCGGCGGATGCGGCATCTTTCAGTACTTCTACGGATTGTATGTCTTCCGGGTTAATATCGTCGGCATTATCAGAGATGACCCCATCGATCACAAAAAGCGGTGAATTACCCGCGCTGGAAAAAGTGGAATAGCCTCTGACCCGGATGGTCCCCCCCGCGCCTGGCTCCCCGGCGTCATTCACCACCAGTACACCCGGCATTTGTTCCTGCAGGGCATCGTAAATGTTGACCGGCTGCCGTCTTTGGATGTCTTTGGCGGAAATGGAGGAAATGGCTCCTGTCACATCCCTCTTCCTTTGGGTACCATACCCTACGACGACCACGGCATTTAATCCTGTGCGATCCGCCTCCATCGTTACGGTTAAATTGCCATTAGCCGGTATGGTCTTGTCCTGTTCTACAAAACCGATGGCCGAGAATTCCAGGGTGGCACTTGTGGGGACACCATGCAACTGAAATGCGCCGTTGGTGGCTGAAGTCGTTCCATTGTTAGTCCCTTTCACCCTGACGGTAACACCCGGAAAGGGCTGTTGGTCGGATGAAAGAACGGTCCCTTTCACCGTTGTTGTTTGTGCCTGGGATATCCCCCAGGTAAAAACAGAAAGGATCAAAAGAAGTGTGAACCGCTTTGCCTCCCCTTTCGGTCTCATCCGACGATTATCAGGCACCAGGGAGCCGGATTTGTTCTTTAAATGTAATAAATTAAGCATGGCTTTTGTTTTATGGACATCAATTTTAAGATTGCAATGAAAAATGTAACAAGTTTGCAAACGATTGCACATAGGATGTTCAATGACAGGTATTCCCTGTTGCGTTTTTCCGCAGAATACCCTTCAACCTATAGGATATCTTCTCTTTGTTTCTAAGGGGTTTTTTCCTTCTTGGAATTCACCAGAAGTATTTAAAGGGTGGGTAAATTTCCGGGGCTTCCTCGACATCGTTTGCATAACGTTCCTTTAATTAATCCTGCAATATTAAATTGATTTTTTCATTCTTTCTAATTTTATTTTACCCAGTATTGGTATTTTTTTATCCAATAGTAGAACCCGCTGCGTTAGGGAGTATTAGACAGGTAAAAAAAGCGGATGAAGGCCAGGTACTTTGATTTTGAGATGTACGGATGAAACCCAAAGCTAAGCAGGTTCCATCAGGGTTATTGGAACTCGTGGTAATTAGTTGATTCCAATTGTCATCCAAATAATGGTGTGGCCATGTAAAAATGAATCAAGACCTATTTATTGTATGTCAAATATCACCATCATGCTCCCGGCTATTCATAGGCGTTTTATTTTTGGGCAGAATGCAGCGTCGCTTTCCGGGTAAGGCTCCTTCTTCCAAAAGAACATTTCAGCCATTTTTTATGATATCCGTTTTTAGGCTTGATTGATTGATAGATCTCATATTTTCAACTTTAATCGCCGCCAATCAAGCCAACGGGTAATCAGCACGATCATGAAAGCAAATAGCAATGAGTTAAGAACGCCGATCCATCCTGTTCCTATATGTATCCAGTAATTGAATTATGTACCAGATAATAATCGAAAAGTGTACCACCTGAGAGGGTGTAAAAATAGTTTATTTTTAGTTAAACCTGCTTTGATATTCATGCCTTCCAAAACCTAAAAAATAAACACCCATGGGCGTAGCCCATACCTTTGAATTGAGGTATCCAGAGGGGCGAAGCCCACATAAAAAGAACCATGGGCGTAGCCCATACCATTTTTTCTTTTTTTGCTTCTTTTTTTCTTTTCATTTATTGATATTTTTAAAAAGATAACTACTTCATTATTTGGCTAATAAGCTTTGCTGTCCTATCTTTGATCCATCGGAGAGAAGCGGAAGCGGGCAATGCTGAGGAGCAACCCACCAGGAATATTTCCGGTTATCTGAGCAGTTTTATTTGTTTATTTTATTGATTTTCCCTGCAAGGATTCCTTTCGTTTCCTTCATGCGATAAGATTTTCCATTCATATTGACCAGATGAGCTTTATGAGTAAGCCTATCCAGTAATGCAGCCGTCAATACAGCCTCCTTGCCAAAGAACTCATGCCATTTGTCAAAGGATGTATTTGAGGTAATAATGGTTGATTTAATGCCTGTTCTCAACGATAGGTGGTTGAATAGTAATTCAGCTCCGGCTTTGTCAAAAGAGATGTAGCCAAACTCATCGCAGATGACCAAGTCATATTTCTCAAACTTGAGCTCCAAACCTCGTAGGGTGCGTGCAGAATGCGATTCCCTTATTTGGGTAAGGAGCCTGGATACGGTGGTAAATAAAACGCTACGACCTTCCTGGATGGCTTTTATACCTAGTCCTATTGAGATATGAGTTTTGCCTGTCCCGGGACTACCTCCTAAAATGACGCTTCTTCCGCTTTCTATAAAATCTAGCGTTTCCAATTCAGGGAGTTTCTGTTGGGCATCCTCAGGCAATTCCGATCTCTGTAGATCTTGGAGGTGTTTTAGCTGTGGGAATCCTGCATTACGCATTTGAACCTTCTTGCGATTAATGTTTCTTAACTCCTGCTCTGTCTGCAATAGCGTTAATAGTACTTTCTCAATCGGTTGTTTGTCTTTTGCCGCATTGCTGCATACTGATTCCAGGTCATTCCTGAAGGCTGGCAGTCGGAGTTTCAGGCTAAGTGAATGGATCTGTTCTACGGTTTCTTTGTGCATTGTGTGATTGTTTTTAGTGAATGAGTGATTTTGTGAGAAATGAATGACAGATTACCCCATCATGGAAGTAAGCTCAGTAAGGTTTTTCATCGATTGTTCAGCGATGGGGTCCGGCCCCTGGATTTTAGGCGCCCTGGAACTGTCATCAGGTTGATTGCCAAGCAGAGCAATGATGTGATCGGCATCCACGTTCGCTGGGTATTGGCGCGCTAGCCTGTCTGAGGTGGTCTTCAATTGCGCATGGCCTATATCATTGGTCTGGCAGTATTGTAGCAATTCTATGAAGGAACGAGAGTCATGTAGAAAGTGCTCTTTATACAGGGCTCGTATCCATGATGGAGCCTGTCTTAACGCAATGGAGTCCCCAATAGCCCCGGGCTTGCGTTTTAGTGTAACCAGATAATGATCCAGGTTTATTTGCCAGTCAAAACGTTTGTAGCTCCTTGGATGCCTGCATACTACCTCACTCCCCTCGTATATCTGGATATGGGAAGAATAATTCTTAACAAAGACCATCTTGCCAGTAAACCGATCAGGTACGGAATAACGGTTAGTTCCCACGCATATGGTAGCATATTTATCTACCTTGCAGTGGTCTCCATCAAAGCATTCCATTTTACCGGGGTGCCCCACCAAGCTTTTCCTCTCTTCGAGTAACAGGTCATAAGGGCTCTTTTTAGCTCCATTAGGAATCCTTTGGTTCAATTCCGATAATCGTTCCACCAAATACTTCTGAGCATCCTCAAGGCTCTCAAACTCATCCTTAAAGGCAAAAACTTTCCGCCGGACATATTCTACGCTCCGTTCTACATGACCCTTTTCGTTCCCGCGCGCTATATTGCAAAAGCGCCATCTGAACACATACCAACGGCTTAAGCTAAGTAAGGCCTCCGTGGGCGTCTTTTCCGTCTTGCCCACAAACTCAGCAATGGCAACGCGCATGTTATCATAGGTCATTTGATGCCAGACACCACCGACATGGGCAAAAAAGATAATGTGAGCTTCCCTAAACGATAGGCTGTTCTGACGTTCAAATAGGATTGCAAACCGGTAATTGCCGTAAGAGCTAGTAAATACTGCCATATAGAACCGCCGGTAACTTCCGTCCACATTCAGCCTTACTTCGCCCCAGTCAAACTCACACGACCCTCCAGGTTCATATCCCTGCTTGATAAACGCTTCTTGCGTGCGTTTGACCTTGTCTTTTGCCGCAATATATTTGCATATTGAGGAGTAGCTTACCTTAATTCCGGCGGCAGTCAGCTTTTCATGAATATCGATCTTCTTTAACTGCTGCTTACGCCGCCCATCCTCCCGTTTCTTCTCATTCTCAGCTAAGCAAGTGTCAATCTGGCTGGTGATTTGTTCGGTTAATTTCGGGCGACTGCGGGTGGAACTATCGTATGTCGCGCCCGTTTGGAGGTATTTGGCTATTACTGCCATAGAGCTTTTCCCTTCTCCCATTTGGCTCCTTCTGAGCCGCTCAAATTGTTCAATCCGGGACCTTACCGTTTTTCGGTGGATCTTGAGTTCCTTAGCAATCTGCCGTATCCCCTTTCCTTGATGAAAATGCTTTAAAATAATTTCGTGTCCTGTATCCACTTCTAACATGATTTTTGTCCATTTCTGTGAGTTGCAAATAGACGATTAAAAATCCTCTCAGGTGGTACACTTTTCGATTATTATCTGGTACACTTTTCGATTACTATATACAAAGAATGTGGTGTATTGCCGAAATTACTCCAGAATATAGGGAAAGGATGTATAAACT